>DXJL01000105.1 GCA_019057635.1 Candidatus Heimdallarchaeota archaeon | reverse complement strand
GTTGTTGTAGTATCTGTAATGACAACATAGGGAGGAATTTCTCCATCTATCCAATCTGCATCAAATATTGATAAGTAATAATTCGCTACATTCGTATTTTGGATTACCATTCCTGCTTCACGATTATTTGTGAAACCATTTTCACCAAAATTTATAGATGAGAGTAAAGTCACCTCTCCATCAATTATGAGCAGTTTATTGTGGGTATCTGATAACCACCCATCAGTGCTACTAGATGAATTACCCATCCATTTTACCTCAATACCTTTATTGACAAGATATTCTGAAATATCATCTGAATCACTGTCCTCGTTCACCTGAACACGAATCTGAACGCCTCTATTATGGGCATTTACTAGGGAACGAACCAGGGGAGAAGGATCATCATCCCAAGGTACATTATCATCAAATTGGGTAATATATTGATTTTGAATCTCAATGGTAGATGTAGCACTATCTATCCATGCTTTGTGAATATCTAATGCATTATCAGGAGTAAACATCGGAGAAATTGTCATCTCTCCCATAATATTGGTTGAATTAAAAATTGGAGAGTAAAGTTGGGGAGAATTAATCTTTAGTGAAACTTTAGAAGAATTAAAATTATTTAAACTGGCTTTGATCGCTGTTGCTGACCAAACATTTGCAACCGCAACATCTTTTTCCCAAACTTCATTTTTAAAGAACAGTGCAATATCAGGAGCATCATGCACTGCTATTCCCATATCCCTATTTCCTTCAGAAGAACTGAATGTTTCTTCGTAGGGTGTTACACTGCGGGGACTCCAATTACCCGAATATACAAAGACGTGCTTTCCGTCGATAATCCAATATTTTGCATGATAAAACCCATCAACTTTGTTATCGTCTGTAGTTGAGGAAAAAACGGGTATTCCAGTATCAACAAGAGATTGAGCAGCTGCTGCGGTATCCCTGTTCTCAGTACTACCAACTCTTCGATCTGAAATTAATACACTAATATTAATTGATGGATTTGAAGTTTTCAAGTCAATTAGTGTTTGATTAAAATCAGGTCTGCTGATAGTATACATGGATACAAATACTGACGATTGAGCACTTGACAGATAACGAAAAATAACCTCATCAGCATTATCGGGATTGGCAAACAGTGTTACATTATATGTACCCGTAAAATTTGCTTGGGGAATATCAGTATGACTCGGGTAACTTGAATAGATCCGATTTAATGATTTGAAAGCGTCTTGAGATGAAAATTCATTTGAAAATCTGAAATTAGTTCCATAAGTTGTTTCTTTTCCTTCAACCATTAGAAATAGGAAAGAAAAGGCTAATGTGAAAGAAAGAAGTAGAGCGAATTGTCTAATTTTTATCATTTTATGTCCTCATAACATTTAATCATTTACTTCAATCGTAATTCTTGTTCGTCAATGTATAATTCATCACAATATTACCTTTATATTTCCTATCCTTTGAGAGAACGTGAGATACCTTATAAAAATACATTCTGAAAAATCCTTCAATGAATACTCTCAGGAGCATGAATGATGAATTATTGCACCAAATAAGAAATTTTCTTTGATTTTTCGCAGAATCTTTCCTCCACAATGTTTAATTCTTTTAACCCTCATATCGCAAAGCATAGTAAGAAATTCGATGTGGATAATTCCAAACAAATATTTTGCGGAGATATAAAGATGGAAAGTCTATTACTAAAAAATGGTTTAGTAGTAACCATGAATGCAAAGGATGAAATAATTTCATCTATGGATGTGTTGGTTGAGGGAGGAGAAATTGTCGAACTCGACAAAGAGATTAAGAAAAAAGCTGATGAGATAATCGATTGCGAAAATCAGGTGATTTTTCCTGGATTTATCTGTTCTCATACACATTTGTATTCAGCGTTACTTCGAGGCGCACCAATGAACATTGTACCCCCTACCGACTTTACTCAAAATTTACAAAGAATTTGGTGGCCCATGGATGAAGCTCTCACATTAGAAGATGCTTATACATCTACATTGTATGCTGTATATGAGTTAGCATTAAATGGAGTTACTGCTTACCTAGATACCTATTCTGGCCCAAATGCTATTGAAGGATCACTTGATCGAATCAGTAAAGCCACACAAGACGTTGGCACACGAGGAGCAATTTGTTTTGAACAAACTGAACGTCGATCTCAAGAAGAAGGGAGAAGAGGATTAGAGGAAAATCGCAGATTCATCTCTCAAAATAATCCTGAAAAAACGCTTGTTCATGGTATTTATTGTTTGCACGCATCTTTCACGGTGTCAGATGAATTGATACATAAAACGGTTGAATATGCTGATAAGACAAATTCTTTTAGGACAATTCATACTTCTGAAGGACTGGTTGACCTTCACCACAATCTTGAGAGATATGGAAAACGTACAGTAGAGCGGCTATATGATGAAGGATTCCTTGGATCAAGAACAGCTCTCGCTCATGCTGTACATATTAATCAACGTGAAATTGACCTAATTGCTGAAACAAATACAAGTGTTGCCCATAATCCGAAGAGTAATGAACTTAACGCGGTTGGTGTTGCTCAATTACCTGAGATGCTAGAAAAGGGGATAAACATCGGTGTAGGGAATGATGGATTTATTTACGATGCAATTGAGAATATGCGAACAGCCTATCTTATGCATAAGTTGAATCACCTAAATCCCAGTCAGGTTCCAACACCCTTACAGGTAATTCAAATGATCACGATTAATGCTGCACAGGCCATAGGATTAAAGGATCAAATTGGATCAATTGAGGTGGGAAAAAAAGGGGATTTCGTTATTTTAGATACCTCTGCTTTACCTACTCCCATACACGAAGGAAATGTGTATGGACATATGGTATACGGTTCGTTTTCACGAAGAGATATCAAGCGAGTAGTGGTGAATGGAAAAACGATTGTAAAAAATGGTATCCATACTTCCCTTGATGCCAGTCAAGTCAGTCAACAGTCGAAAGATTCTGCGATTAAATTATGGGATAGATTGGATTTGACACCAAGAATCGTTCCACTCTAGCACAGGTAGTTGCACACATAGAAAAACAGCTGTAGAGGAATAGAAAAAAAGAAAGGAAAAAAAAATTAGTTTTGAAGTTTTTCTAATGCAGCAAAGATTTTCGCTTCGTCAGGAGGCCCTTCATTTAATTCGTGAGGGATATCAATATATTGAATTATCCCTTCTTTATCAATGATGAAGATTGCCCTTTTACCAAATCCAATTTTTGGAATGAAAGCATCATATTTTTTGCTTACTTCCCCTGTGGGTACCCAATCAGCTAATAATGGGTAGTCTAAGCCTCCTAAAGAATCAATCCATGCAATATGGACTGGGATTGAGGCAACACCAATGGCTAATACTTGAGTATTTAGTTCCTCAAACTTGCTGACTTGTTTACTATAAGAGGGAAGCTGATGTGAGCAGACAGGAGTAAAATCTTGAGGATAGAAAGCTATCATAACATTCTTTTTCCTTTGATAATTTGACAAACGAATTTTTTTCCCATCTTGTGCTGGGAGAGCGAAATCAGGGGCTTCATCACCCACTTTTAGTTTACTTTCACCTTGAATAATTTTTCCAGGCATATCGAATCACCATGTGTTTGAATTAACTATTGTGAAAACACCTCTTAAAACTTCCTCTACTAATATTTGAATAATGTCTACCCTGATCGAAAAAGAGTCGTAAAGGATGAGAAAAAGAAAAGAGAGAAAGGTGATTTTTTCTTTCTCTGAAGGAAGGCTATAACAATAGTTCCAAGAATGAAAGTAGATACTTCAAAGCCTTTGTGTATAACTAGATATTTTCCTCGGAGTAAGCTAAAAAATAACGACTCTTCATCTTTACACTTAACTCGATAAGAAATTTGAAGTTAAGTAGTCAGTGGTGAGGATACCCTAGAGTAGTTACCTAAACCGATTAAGATAACCTCCAGTACTTTAACAGAATTTAACATAAGGAATGCTAATTATGGTAGTCACAGAAGATTTGAAAGGGCGAGATTTTCTCACCATGACCGATTTTACACGTGAAGAAATTGAGACGTTTTTGAGTGTAGGAATGGATCTGAAAAAGCGGTTCACTATGCGTGAAGACCACCGACAGATATTACCCGCGCAAACATTATTCATGGTGTTTTATAATGATAGTTTACGGACAAGAAATTCGTTTGAGGCTGGAATGACCCAATTAGGAGGTCATGCACACTTTCTAGAACCAGGAGCGATATATACACCAGCACTCCTTGGGGATGAAATTGCCTACGAGACAGAACGGGTCTCTGATGTAGCGCGTGTCCTCTCACGGATGGGTGATGCAATTGCCATTCGTATTTATGGAGACAAGTGTGGGTGGATGTACGGAAAAGGCCAAAAAATCCAAGAAAATTTTGCGTATTGGAGTAAAAAACCCATAATTAACATGGAAAGCGATGTTTATCATCCTTGTCAGGGTATGGCTGATGTAATGACTATGTATGAGAAAAGCGGTCATAGCTTCAATAATTTACAAGGAAAGAAATTTGTTATGAGTTGGGCTTACTCAGCGGGTCAAAAACCCATGGCTGTCCCACAAACAGGTGTGTTAGCACCATCCATGTTTGGTATGGATGTCACCCTCGCCTGTCCACCAGAATTTGATTTACACCCTGATATTATCAAGAAGGTAGAAGAATACGCTGATATTCATGGTGGATCATTTCAGATCGAGCGGGATATGAAAACAGCATTTGAAGGAGCAGATTTCGTCTATCCTAAAAGTTGGGGAGTCTTAGAGGCACATGGTATTGATGGTGTAAGACCTGCTAATCCCTCAATCATGCCCGATATTATGAATAAATATAAAGGCTGGAAAACCACAGAAGAGCTGATGGATGTTACTAAAAATGGACGTGGTTATTACATGCACTGCCTTCCGCAAGATCGAGGAATGGAAGTTGATGATTCTGTAGCCGACGGTCCTAGATCAATTATTTTTGATCAAGCAGAGAACAGACTACATGCACAAAAAGGTGTCATGGCCTGTATTATGCATTAATCCCGAGGGTTATCTATCTCGGTTTTTTTCAAGGCTACTTTTATTCCTATCTGCTTTCTCCCTCCTTTTTTCCTTTTATAATGGCTAAAACATCTCAGGTTAATCCATTAAATTAAAAGTGGATGAAAAAGAGTGCATTACTCCGAAATTTAATCCTCGATTGATGTTACCTACAGGTCAAAAAGAAAAGAATTTTGTAATAGAGAATTTCGTGTATACAATCCTACAATCAGTATGATAGATATAAATGACTTACATTTATAAGAATAGAAAAACTACCGTGTTTGAATACAAAAACCTAAGTAAATCCACTAATACTATTGGAGGCTAAGATAATAACCCCTAAATATATCATAATCACTGGGGGAGTCATGTCTGGGTTGGGAAAAGGATTATTGGCTGCCTCCCTCGCAAAAATTCTAGATTCAACAGGATATAATGTTTCACCTTTGAAATTTGATGGTTATTTGAATATGGATGCTGGAACCATCAATCCGTATAAACATGGAGAAAAATACTAATGAATGAAGATACTGAACACCAAACCTCTCATATTTTTGGTATTCGATACATGACTGAAAATTTTATTCAAGGCATCTTAGACGATGCATCTGAAATTAAACAAAATCCTTCCAAATATGCAGAGGCTTTAAAAGGGAAAATATTGTCCTTAGCATTTTGGGAAGCAAGTACTCGAACAAGGTTATCTTTTGAAAGTGCAATGCTTCGTTTAGGAGGTAAAACATTAGGATTTTCAAGCCAAGCTGGAACCTCAATCGAGAAAGGTGAGTCTCTGTCTGATACCATAACTATGCTAGCAGGATATTCTGATTGTATCGTACTACGACATCCACTAAGAGGTAGTTGTAAGCTTGCAGCCAAAATTGCGGATAAATATGGAGTTCCAGTTATATCAGGAGGTTCGGGAAGTCAGGAACATCCTACTCAGGCTTTATTAGACATTTTTACAATTCAAGAATATCATCATAGGTTATCAGGACTTAATGTAGGTATTGTTGGAGACTTACGGTATAGTCGTACAATTTCTTCATTATTATTTGCCCTAGGTAAATTTGGTCGAAACACTATCTATTATCTATCTCACCCGTCTTTACATTTACAAGACGAATTAGTCTACGATCTTGAATCAACTGATTTAGAGATGCATAAAGCAACGAATCTTGCTGAAATAATTAGTAGTCTCGATGTTCTCTATGTTACACGATTACAGAAAGAACGATTCCCAGATCCAATGCTGTATAACAAAGTAAAAGAGTCTTACCAACTTCGACCTGACTTAATGAAAGCCGCAAAAGAAGATTTAATTATTATGCATCCATTACCAAGAGTGGATGAAATTCCTTATGCTATTGATCGATTTCCACAAGCAAAATACTTTGAGCAAGCGAAAAATGGAGTTTACACCCGAATGGCAGTTTTAAATCGGTTAATACACTGAGTTGAGAATATTGGCTAAGACAAAATCAAATGATAAACAACTTTCAGTAAAAAAAATTGATAATGGAATTGTTATCGATCATATTGTTACTGGAGGAGCATTTTACGTTTTACAAGCATTAAATATTGATGTGCATTTCCCTCATTCGGTATTTATAGCAATGAACGTTCCTTCTAAAAAACTCGGGAGAAAAGATGTTCTTAAAATCAGGAATATAGGTAAGGAAGATCTGAATTTAGATGTCTTAGGGTTATTAATATCGGGAAGCAATTTTATCTGTATAGAGAATTATCACATTGTCCACAAAGAAAAAATTCAAACTCCTGAGAAAGCCTACGGTGTTATCAAATGTCCAGGAATTAGCTGTATTACAAACTTACGAGAAGATGTAGAAACAGAATTTACTGTTATTGGAAGTAATGAAGTTGGAAACCGTGAAAACCTAAGCCTTCGGTGCGTATACTGTGATAAGATCTTCAAAATCCTTGAAAATATTTCATTAATACAGTAATTGAGATCAAGACATGACAGAGCTCAAAACTCTCATTGGAACAGTAAGAATAAGGAATCCGATAATTTTATCCTCTGGTATTTGGGGATCAACATATTCAACACTTAATCGGGCATATAAAGAAGGATTTGGAGCAGTAACTACAAAATCCGTTGGGTTAAACCCGCGAAAAGGTCATCCAAACCCTTCAGTTATCTATATTCCTGAAATAAAGTCTATTTTAAATGCTGTTGGATTAGCCAACCCAGGATATGATGCATTTAGTGAAGAACTCCGTGAAATTAACCCTGATGTAAAATATTCAGTCTCGATCTTTGGTTCTTCATCAACTGAATTTCAACAAATAATTCAACATATGGATAATAACTTAACTGGGAACACTCCAATCGCCTATGAGTTGAACTTAAGTTGTCCTCACGCTAAAAAAGTTGGCATAGCCGTGGGCACAGACCCAAATATTGTATACACTATAGTAGAAGCATGTAAAGTTAGGACTAAAGTACCCATTTGGGTGAAATTGACTCCAAACATCACGAATATTAAATCAGTTGCTGAATCTGCGATTTCTGCAGGTGCAGATGCTATTGTTGCAATTAATACAATAAAAGCTATGATGATTGATATTCACATTAAAAAACCAGTATTAGGAAACATTTCTGGTGGTTTATCTGGTCAGGCAATAAAACCAATAGGAGTAAGGGTGATTTATGATCTATACGAAAGATTCGGTTCAGAGATACCTCTTGTTGGAGTGGGAGGAATAAGTTCTTGGCAAGATGCAATTGAATATATTCTTGCTGGAGCAACGGCTATCCAAATTGGTTCAGCTTTAATCGATTATGATGCTCCTCAAACACTCATTCATAACATTCTAAATGGATTAAATGAGTACCTTTCAAGAGAGGGGAAATCATTCAGCCAACTAAGGGGATTAGCCCATGAATAAACAGAATCGAATTGAAATTCCACTTTGTTTAACGATTACAGACCTAGTATTTGAGGGTGAAAAGACAGCGACTTTTTCTTTTCATTTGCCTGCAAATCTTGAGCTTAATCCCATTCCAGGCCAATACTTCATGTTATGGCTTCCAGGAGACGATGAAATACCCATCTCAATAAGCCAAATTGAAAATAATGAAAAAATTCAGTTTACAATATGCTCAAAAGGGCAAACATCAGCTAATTTTCTCAGAATGAACAAAGGTGACTTAGTTGGTCTACGTGGTCCTTATGGTAATGGTTTTGATATAAGCGATAAAGAAGTAGCTATTATTATTGCAGGTGGAATGGGAATTGCACCCTTGAGATTCATAATATCCACTTTAATATCAAGGACTCAAAAAAAAATACTTCTCATTCATGGTGCAAGAACTCACGATGAACTGTTCTTTAAGGAGGAATTGAATAACACTGATATTGACATTCGTTATTGTACAGATGACGGATCATTTGGTTTCCATGGTTTTCCGACTATTATATTAGAGGAAATTCTTCAGAAAGCTCAACAAAAAAATTTATCCCATGAGATCTATTCCTGTGGACCAGAAAAAATGCTTAAAGGCATTTTAGATATTGTAAATCAATTTAACCTTGAGAAAAATGCTCAATTTAGCTTAGCAGACAGGTACATTCGTTGTGGTTTTGGTATTTGCGGTTCCTGTTATTTAGATGGCGTTGGTCTCAGTATTTGTCGTGATGGCCCAGTGTTTCGCGGTGATGTTCTACAAAAGATAACAGACTTTGGTTCATTTGGTAGGAATGCAAATGGGTCGAAATATCGTCTTTAAGAGACTTGAGTGTATCTTATTCTAAAATGAAGTCAGAATAGATCGTTATGGATGATTCGGCCTTCTCTAATGGTCATTACAGGCCATCCTTTCAATTTTTTTCCTTCCCAAGGACTCCAATTACATTTTGTGTAGAGATTTTCTCCTTTTACTTCTTTAATCATATTTAAATCTATTATTGTCAGATCAGCCACCTCACCTTCGGCAATAATACCTCTGGATGAGGATTTCATAATTTTTCTTGGATTTGTTGCTAATACATCTATTATTAACTGGATTTTTTGAATATCTAAAGGTTTGAGTTTGTCTAGTAAAAGAGGAAGAGTAGTTTCAAGCCCAGGGACTCCTGCTCTAAGAGAATTAACTTTCTCCTCCTTTGTATGTGGGGCATGATCAGTTGCGATTATAGGTATTCTGCCTTCCAAAAATGCTTTCAATAACATACCTTGCTCATTTTTATTTCTTAGTGGAGGATTCATTTTACCCCACACTCCGAGACGGGTGTAATCATCGCGATTAAGAAGTAAATGATGGGGTGTTACTTCGAAAGAGATATTTTTATTTTTAAGCATATCAATAGATCTTGTAAGCGTCAAATGAGCAACATGAAGGGTTGTATTAGACTTAAGCTCATTTTTTATCCGAAGAAGCGTTGAAAGAGAGGTTAATTCCGTTTCTGCCCCTCTTATTTCACAATGATCCTTTAATTCATCTTTCATCTTTATTTTATTTCTTTCAATAAGTTCATTATCTTCACAATGGACACTTAAGAAAGAAGAAGAATTCTGAATGAAATTCTGTATATCTAATTCTGTTGTAAGATAATTACCAGTAGTTAATCCTAGATAGGCTTTCAAAAAAGGATACTTATATTTCAAAAGTTCTTCTGTTTCACTACATAATAGTAAAAAGGGGGTAATTTTGACAGAGTTAAGATTTTTAATAGTTTTATTAATTCCCTGTATTTGTTTATTCGAAATAACTGCGGGTTGCTTGTTTGGCATATCAAAAACGTGAGTATATCCACCTGCAGCGGCTGCTTTTGCACCAGTTTGATAAGTTTCTTTGTGCGATTCATTAAAATCTCGTAAATGGCAATGAATATCAATTAAACTTGGTATAATTAATTTCTTCCTTAAATTAATCTTGAATTCATTCTGCTCATTTGTAGAAGATGAGCTTTTGAAAATACTTTGTATAACTCCGCTCTCATCATCGAGAAGTAGATTTCCTTCAATAATCCTATCTGTAACCCAGATTTTAGCGTTAGTTAATAACAAATTATTACCCAGTATGTTTTCTAACTAATTCATTATACGATTGTAGCACTTGAAGAGGATCATCTTGATAGATAATACTTCTTCCAACATTGAAGATCACGTCTTTGTGAAAAATATTTACTAATGATTTCACATCTCCTCCCTGAGCGCCAACTCCAGGTGCTAAAACAACTTTTCCTGAAATTTCAGATTTAATTGTATGCAAGTTCTCATTGGTAACATGACCAGTGGCGCCAATAACGACTCCATCCGCGAATTCATTTGCTAAAATAGCATTAAACTGAAATACAGGAACCTTCTCGATATAGGCTTTTTTCATCCAGATTGCTTCTGGATTTGACATTAATATTAACAAAATTACGGCTAGATCTGAATTATGAGCTGTTTCACAAAGATTTTGTACGTTTCCAGGAAATGGACTAGCTGTAAATGCATCAAAACCCTCTTTTGCAAAATGTTGTATGGCCTGTCGGTTGGTAGAACCAATATCAGAAAGTTTGTGATCAATAATTATTGGTCTACTATGTTTATGGGATGCTTGTGTAATTTGTTGTATTTCAGGTGAGGTAAGATCAAGAATGTACTGTCGATTAATTTTAAATGCGCAACATCGTGAATATAGGTTTTCTATTAAGTTCAATAATACAACTACTTTGTCCTGTTCTTTCTTAAGAGTATATTGCTCTCTGGTTCCAAAAGCAGCTAAATCTAAGCCAATACAAATTTGGCTTTTTGATTCTTGCTTAGATTTATTTAATAAGTCCAGAAATTGCATTATAATCAGTAAAAAATCACATAAGGATGGAATTTAAAATTCTTCTATTAATAAACTAAGAAATTAAGAAGAATTAGAATGAAACCTTAGTAAATATTGGTGAGACAATTGATTAATTTAACAAATTCAGAGATTCAAGAACTAGTGAAAATTCTTCAAAAAGTCAATGTTGTGCAGTTTGGTAGTTTTACTTTGAAAGATGGGTCAATCTCTCCTGTTTACATAGATTTACGAATACTACCCAATTTCCCAAACGAATTTAAGGCTATAATTAAGCTGACTTCCAAGTATATAAAAAGATCAAGGTTTGATGAAGAATTTGATGGAATAATTGCTCCTCCACTAGCAGGGATCCCATTGGGTGCTGCCTTAGCTCTAGAACTAGAAAAAGAATTTTATTTAGCTCGGATACAACAAAAAGACCATGGAACTGGGAAGCTCATTGAAGGAAATATAAGGAATAAGCGAATTTTATTAGTAGATGATGTCATCACTTCCGGAATTAGTAAAGTACCTATCTTGAAGACGATTTT
>DXJL01000104.1 GCA_019057635.1 Candidatus Heimdallarchaeota archaeon | reverse complement strand
TCCAGGTCCTTTAATCCACTTCCCCTCCACAGCTGTTTCTTCTTCAGCAGAAATCTGCCAAAAAGATTCAAAACCTCTGAAATGATCAATTCGAAGGATGTCTACTTGTTCCAAATTGTGTTTGATTCTTTTTAACCACCACTCATAGCCATTCTTCTTCATTTCGTCCCATCGATATAATGGGTTCCCCCATCTTTGCCCTGTTTCGGAGAAGTAGTCAGGTGGGACTCCAGCAACAAATAGTAATTCCCCTTCATCATCCAGAAAATATAAATCAGGATTAGACCAGACATCAACGGAATCATAAGCAACGAAAATAGGGATGTCCCCTACAATTTTTACGTTTCTTTGATTCGCATACTTTTTCGCCATCTCCCATTGTTTAAAGAATAAATATTGGGAAAATTTAAACAGCTCAATATCATATGTGTTGTTTTCGATCCATTTTGCGATTGTAGATGGCTCTCGTTTTTTAAAAGAAGTTTTCCATTCAATCCATGATTTCATATTGTTAGCTTTTTTTAATGACATGAATAATGCAAATTCGTTTAGCCAATAACCGTGAACTTCAATAAAATTATTTAATTCAGCTTCTAAGGTAGGATCAGCCTTCTGAGTGTAATTTCTATAAGCAATTTCGATTATTTTTTGTTTATAAGTAATAACAGATTCGTATTCAATTCGTGACTTGTTACTAAATTTAGGAGGAGTAGAATCATGTTTTGTTAATAAATCCATTTGCATTAGTATTTGAGGACTTATTAGTAATGGATTACCTGCAAAAGCAGAGAAGCATTGATAAGGAGAATTTCCATACCCTGTCGGTCCTAGAGGCAGAATTTGCCAAAGAGTTTGTCCATATTTATGTAAGTAATCTATAAATCGGTATAATTCTGGACCAATATCTCCGATCCCATGGTTGCCCGGTAAGCTTGTCGGATGCAGAAGGATCCCACTTCGACGTTGTTGAATATCTTCGTTTTTCAATACTTCCAAACCCAGTTTTCATTATGGAATAGAGTATCTTTTAGAGAACCAACTGTTTTTGACATAGTTCTCTTATTTTCAACCCCGTAAATTTGTTATAACCAGTATATATGCCATTTGTTCTTTAGATACAAATATTTTATAGAATAATTACCCAAAAGAAAAAAAAGTTTACAGTCGTGAGGTGAATATCATGAAGTCTAGACCTAAAATGTTATTCTCTGGTGTTACTGGCCACAAATTTAGTGTGATGAGACTAGCTGCCTTTCATCACTCAAATCGATTTGCGTCGTGTTCATTTGATGGGACAGTGAGGATCTGGGATGAAATGAAACAGCAAAAGGTGTTATTTTTTTTCCCAGAAGCAATCGAAGGTTTAGAAGTGACACCTGATGACAAAAAACTCATTGTAGTTCTTGCTGATTCTTCAAAAGCATATGCACATGATTTAAGAAAGAACTCAAAACGAGAAATAGGAGAAGGTAAAGTCTTCCGAAGTCTTCTTGGAACTAGCCCCGATAGTTCAAAGACAGCTATAGTCACATTTGATGATGAGTTGTATATCTACAATCATGACACTGATAGTATAGGTACTCGTGTTGTTGTGGATAATGTCTCTGGTGATTCCTTAATATGGCTTGATAACCATACTGTAGGTATTCCAAAGCGTAATGGGAGCATTGCAGTAATAGATTGTGATGAACGAGAAATCATTCAGGAATACCAAATACACGATGGATTAATCACTTCAATTCATAGAGATGGACAGGATATCATAACAGTATCCGAAGATGGAACAGGTAAAGTCCATGATCTTAATTTCAAGCCGAAATTTGGTTTCAAACTTAAATTCACTCCTCAAAGTGTCATTTTCAGTTCCCAACACAGAATTATTGTTGTCTCTGGTGACAGATACTTACTGTTCGTTGATATGCCGACAGGTCAGCTTGAATTAACTCCGCAAGAACTCTCGGGATGTAATCCAATAATTACTTTGCATGGTAACATTCTCAGAGGATCAGGAGAAAATAGTATTTCTCAATTTTCTAAATCAGGACAGATTCTAGATACAGCAAAAGGCCGTTCGAAGACAGTAGAATCAGTAACATTTTTAGATAATCATTCTCTAGTGTATGGATCAGGAGATAATGCTGTTCATAGATTGGACTTTAATTCGGGTAATGATGAAAGTCTCACTTCACATTCGGAAACAGTATCTTCAGTGGCCTATATTTCAGGAACACAAACAATCATTGCGGGGTCATTCGATGATAGTATTTCTCTCTTTCAATTAACACAAAGAACGGAATTGAAACGAATCAAGGAAGTTCCTCTCGTAACAACATTGGCATTATCTCCTTCAGAAACCTTCTTTGCAGCAGGTTGTAGTGGAGATAATAGTATTCATATTTTCAATACAGAGGGTAAAAAAATAACTAGCTGGGCGGCTCATGACGATTACATTAGTACGGTGTTCTTTCTAAATGATGAAGTCATCGTATCTGGATCTGATGATAAACTCGTACGTTTTTGGAACCCTTCAGGTAAGTTAATTAGCTCTTTAAAAGTTTCTGCACCAGTTAAGTCCATATATACAACGCTTGAATTTGCTTATAATGTCGTAGGTCTTGATAATGGGGAGATATTATTGCTAGAAAAGACAACAAATCGTAAGATTGGATCTTACACCTCCTCTGCGTCGATCCAATGCATTAAAGTTGTAGATAACTCGCAATTGTTTTTTGCAGCAAAAAATGTTCTTTTCCAAATGGAGTTAGATGGTCCAAACATAATCAATGTAAAAGAAGTTTGTCGTCATACTGAACCCGTTAAAGGATTATTATGGAAGGAAGGCGAAGGAACCATAATTTCCATTGATCATAGTATTGAAATTATCAGTACAGATTTTGTAAGTGACGAAAGGGAGTCAGAATCTTCCACAATCGTCTTTACACCAGGTGAAATGGTGGAGGAAGAATCACTTGAACTCCCCTCTGGTGAAGTAACTAAATCGTCCATTTCTCTTAATGGCGAAGCTTTAGTGAAAATTATTGAATATTTAAAGACTATATCAACTCAATTTAACGAATTGATTTTGCCAAAGCTAAAAGAAATAGGAGTGGAATCGAAATCTTTCGAAGAGTCACTACAGACACTTGAGCAAAATATAAGCTTTAAATTGGCCCAAGTCGATTCTGCAAAGCTACGAAATTCTGTCCTCATCGATCAGAAAGACGATAAAAAATCTGATTCAAGCTGGAAAAGTTTTGATTGGGGAAAAAGAAGACATTAATAATCATGAATTCTGACGAAGGATAATTGGTAATTACAATCGTAAATTAATCGGAGAGCACTGTAAGAATGTTTAATAAAGGAGATCTTGATCCAATGACTGATGAGATTAGTATACAAAAAGGTGAACTAACTAGACGATATAAAATACAAAAGCATATGATAACAACTTTGAAAGAGATGTTTAACGGGTTAAGACATCCAGAATTCAAATTTGCACCTTCTGGGATAATAATATCCGTGGTGTTATCGATTATTTCGCTTTTTTTCTTTCTTGGACCTTATCTTTTTACTACAGGAACGAGTCGTGGTATTGAGCTTTTTTCGTTTACTATCTACCCGAATGTAATTGGAATTCTGATTAGTTTTGGAATTGCCTTTTTAGAAATTTATCTTTGGTTTCTTGTGGGGATTGAAGTAACTCCTAAGGCAGCCCACTACCTTGTTGATAATAAAATTCTGAAGTTATTATTCACAAAAGGACACGTTCACTATCTAGAATATGTGCCTGTAGAAAAACGAAAAATTGCTATGCCCCATATTTTGAACAAATATATTGCCTTGATCATCGCCTGGGTCTCCCTCTCCGCATTTTTATTACAACTGATAGCAGGGATCATTTTAGGAGGAAATCCATCATCGATACTAAATCCTGGCCGTGACTGGTTGCTTTTCTTAATTAGAACACTAGTTATTTTTTTCTTGGTACCTTTAATATTCACCTTAGTATATCCCGTTGGTTGGATGCTAGTAGATGCTAAATTAAAGGCTTATAATTCATTCACAAAATTGAATTGGCTCGTAGGCAAAAAAGTGGTGAATTTAACTGCTGGTATTATTACTGTTGGTGCAATCATTGGATTGGGAGCCACAGCTGTTGAAGATCTTCTCCCAAAATTGCAACTAATCTTCGATCTAGTAATCTTCTGTGTTGTGAATGTTTCACTGATCGTAACAATTATTGCCATTTTCTATAATATTTTCTTCCAGGGGACTTTCTACAGGCGGATTATTGATTCAATTGATGTCGGATTTGGAATAACTTCTGTTACACTCGTCACTGCTAGTGGGGATCTAATTCCTGAAGAAATTCAAGATGAAGACACAAAATCTAATGCTGAATCGGAAGTGCAAGAATTTACTCCTCTTACTGAAACATCAGAGGAACCTCAATCAGAATCGTTGGAAAGCGACATCAAATTTGAGGAAAATGAAACTGAAGGGGATCAAGAGTCAGAAGGATATGATAATAACACCATGGATAGTTTTGAGGAGGATTGAGTAATTCGTCTGACGTTTCTTTTACGTTATCTATTTAAACCTCAATTCTGTAGAACAGTTAACAAAGGTTGATATTGACATGGATCTCACTTCATTACTCAATACTTATTGTAGAAAAATAGGAATATGGTTTTTAAGTCTCATACCTATTGTTTTATCAATTTCATTAATGTTGTTGGCTTTTTCTCCTTCAACGGATACTGATTTGTATGGAGAATTGCATCTATTAACGTCAATATTGTATATAGTGTTGATACTCATCGCCATTCCTTTCTCACTTAATGGATTCCTAATGGAAAGGGCTTTTAATGATGAAATAAAACGAATAATCAATACAGGATTACTCATAAAAGGTGTGGAAGGATTTGATGAAGTTCAGAATAAAATCAAGCTTTTGTACAGAGCTTCCTATTCAATTACAGTCAGTGTTCTTATTTCTTATCTTGTGTTTATTTCTGCATTATTACTAAACCCAGATGAGAATTTAGCGATTTTCGCAAGATTTTTCATCTTTGTAGCAAGTATTGGGTTATTAGCGATATCTAGCGGAGCATCAATATTATTACGTTTACCAAATAAGTCAGCAATACAACCTGGAGGATTAATGAAGTATTATTCGCCTCGGAGCTTAACATTGAAATTGGACAACATCTTAACTGACTCTATAATTCCTAGATTAGATCCTATAACACGTATGCAGATGGATGAGTGGTCAAATACTATTTCTGAGGCGATGAACCCCGAATTTGCTAGTCAACATAATGATCACAATCGACTTGAACAAGCACGTGAGAAAATATTTCTACTAGTCTACCTTAAGCAATATCTTCCAGAACTTGTTTCTGAGGATATTTTTAATTCTGAAATGAAGGAAATTATCCTGGAAAGGTTTATGCCCGATTTCATTATGGGTAAGAAGTCAAAAATATCACTTAAAACAATTTTTACGATTATTCGAGATGTAAGAAGGGAAATTCCAGAAATATTTAAACTAGTTCAAAGAATATTTGTACTTGTCACTGAGAATATTCACATCTTACGTAATAAAAACAATTACATCACTATTGTTCATCCTAGCACGCATATAGGGAACATAGATCCTTTCAGAGTAACAGTATTTGTCCTCAACCTCTATGAAAATAAGAAAAAGGTCAGATTACAGGTTCAAACCTCAATGAGTAGTCTTGATCCGGATGATGCATCACAGACACTTTCATTAGACTCGAGCTCAATCAAACTCCCTGAACATGGACAATCATTAAAAATTTCTTCATCAACCGAGTCAATGGATGTTTTAAGATTAGTAAGCAGCATTTTACAAGTAGGTGATGCAGTGAATCTACAATTCAGACCGAATCGTTTTGGAACTCATGTTTTGAATATATCAGTTGAAGACCAAGAAGGAATAATTTCTGGACGTTCTATTGTGGTTTCGGTCCAAAGAGATTTGAAGTTTTACGTGAAAACGATGGGTGCCAAAGCTCTAGGGTACGTAGGGGCCGCCCTTTCGTTTATTGGAATTGGATTAGGCGCACTTTTTGGGATTTAAAAGCTAATTTCGAAGTGAAATTAAGGTTCTTGGAATGATTGCTGACTTCATTAAACGGAATTCTCTTACTTCTTTGATTTTTTTATTTAGTTTAATTCTACTTAATGGCGTAGGTGTGACTTTACCTATACCAAATCTAGAGATTATTGGGCAACAATATGATTTTCCACTAATTGGAATTGTTGAAGCATTTTTCATAGTTTTTTCAATGATCGCTTTAGTCATTTGGGGATATTTAGTAGATAAATATGACCGACGTTCATTATTATTAATAGCAAATGTTATCTGGTTGATACCCGCTGCTGTCATATTTTTCTTCCCTAATTCATTGGCAATTTATTTTATTGGGAGGTTGACGATGGCTGTTGGTTTGGCAGCATTTTCTCCACTTTCTTACTCTATTATTGCCGATTTTGCTCAGTATGAAGATCGTGGAATTATTTCTGCAGGATTAAATCTTGCATGGGTTGGTTCTAGTGCTGTGGGAATAATATTAGGTGCGTTTTTTACTGCAAATTGGTATTATTCATTCGGAGTACTAGCTTTAATTGGATTAATCTTATTTTGTTGGCAATTTTTAGTGAAAATACCAATTCGGGGAGTGAAGGAACCAGCATTTTCTGATATCGCAGAATACCAATATCCTTGGCGCATAAACTTTGG
Source organism: Candidatus Heimdallarchaeota archaeon (assembly GCA_019057635.1). GTDB lineage: Archaea > Asgardarchaeota > Heimdallarchaeia > Hodarchaeales > Hodarchaeaceae > Hodarchaeum. Next base: position 100,739 of record DXJL01000104.1, on the reverse strand, counting down.
AATAGTCCCCCAAGCATTTCAAACAAGAAGTTTATTTTGGTTATTAGCTCAAGGAATCTTCGCTTTAATTCCTGGCACCGTTTTTACTTATTGGTTGGTCAGTTTTTTGGCATCTTCTGAAGGAATGGCGATCTCCATTGAACAGGCGAGTATTATCTCTATTATAGTAGCTAGTGGTAGGGCACCTGGGTATTTAGTTTTCGGAAAATTAGGGGATATTCTATCAGCTAGATCTTCTAATTCCGCAATAAGGGCGAAGATTGCAGGATTGGGGATGGCAAGTCAGGCGCTGTTCTTCTTTGGAGCTTTCTGTATCTTAAATTCATCAGCATTCAATCAAGTTGTTTTTGGTTTTTTATTTTGGATTGGAAGTTTTGTTGGAGCCGCATCTGGTCCAAATCGTACCTCTTTATTATTCAATATCTCCTTACCTGAATTTCGTGGTACACTAGGTGCTTTATATTCACTTACTGACCATTTAGGAGCTGCTCTTGGTGTATTTGTTTCTACATTCTTTCTTCTTTTCCTTAATTATTACTCTGTGTTCAGTATAAGCCTAGTTTTTTATTTAATTGCTGCATTATGTTGGTTTAGATGTATTAAGTACATATCAATCAATGAAGGAGAACTTAATGCGATTTTGCAGGTTAGAGCTAAGGAAATAAAACTTAAGAAATGAATAGTACTGCACATTGAATGTAAAAGTAGAGGGAGGTAACATTTTGTTAAAGAAATCAATATTTCGCAAGAATTTAGGCTAATTCTTCAATCCAAAAGTTTTTACCATTAATGTAGCTTTGACTTTCTTTGAGCAAAACAACGGTAATTTGTTGAATAAATATGCCAAAAAATTTGTACATACGTTCTTTAGCAGTAATGACAGTTCTTTGGGGGTTTGTATTCGTAGTAGGGATGGTTCTAATAACAGTAATCTCATTAGCACTGCCTGGTGTAATACCTCCTGGATCTGAATATCTAGCAATCGTAATACCAGTTCTATTCGCATTTTTAATGGTAGGAATTCAATTTCTTATATCTCCATGGCTTATGGACTTTATTATTGGTTGGGTTTATGATGCTACGAAATATCAGGTTGATGAGCTTCCTCCACACATTCGGAGCTTCCTCCATCAGCAAATGGAGTTACATAACTTTTCTCTCAAATGGGTGGCAATCATTCACGATAATAATCCGAATGCATTCACATACGGACACACCAAAAAACGTGCTCGTATGGCTATTACGGAAGGAATTCTCAATTACTTAACGGAAGACGAACAGTTAGCGGTAGTTGCACATGAATCTGGACACATAGTACATCGTGATTTTATTTGGATGACAGTTGCCGCTGCTATTCCTTTAGTATTATACTCCTTCTATCAAGGATTATGGATTTACGCACGAGTTACTTCAAGAAGCGGTGGTAGAAGTGAGGGTGCGGAAAAAGTTGGAGCTGCAGCAATGGTAGCTGCTGTTGGGGCCTTTATTGCATATTGGATTTCTCAATATATAGTTCTGTTTCTATCCCGTGTTCGAGAGTATTATGCCGATAGTTTTTCTGCAGAAGCCACTGGCCAACCAGGGGCCCTTTCTCGAGCTTTGGTAAAGATCGCATATGGTATGGTTAAGGAGGATGCAATTAACGCTGAAAAAATAAGTGATGAAAACGCCTCTCCAACTGTTCGCAGACAAGCATCAAAAAAATCTGCCTTTACAACTGGTATGCGTTCATTAGGAGTATTTGATGTCGCTAGTGCGAAAAATTTAGCACTTTCTTCTTACGGTCGAGGTTTAAGCCTTGACAATGAAAGTGTGGCTAAAGCAGCCCAATGGGATCTTTCTAATCCATGGGGACGTTTTTTAGAACTTTCGTCAACTCATCCTCTACCTGCAAAACGAATTCTCGCATTAAATGCAATGCAAGAAGAACGTGGCGTAGAACCTGAATTTCCTCAAATGGGAAAAGTAAAGCTCCCTGAAAGCTTATGGGATGAATTTCTTATTGACTTGGTTCTTTTGTACTTTGCTCCTCTCTTATTTATCATTCTACCCGTACTTTCTGCTATCTTCGCTACTTACGTAGGTATCAATATTAACATTGGTATAGGAACTGGTATTTTACTGGCTGCGTTAGTCTGGAAGCTACGGCGCTGGGAAAAATATCCGAAATTAAGACTTTCTGATCCGGTTGTTACTATAACACATTGTTTAACTGATCAAACGAAAAATAGCTATTACGAGGTGTCTCCCCTTCGTGGGAAAGGTGCAGTTTTTGTGGGGAAAGTCGTTGGAAGAGGAACACCTGGATATTTCTTAAGCGAAGATCTGGTTATTCAGGATGAAACAGGAATAATTACTCTAAACTATAGTCCTATTTTGGGCTTCATGTCTTTCTTTTTCGCCTTATTCCGTGCACCAGGTCTTCGTGGAATGAAAGTTAAAGCGTATGGATGGTATCATCGCTCTCCCCAACCCGTCTTACAAGTTTGGAAGATAGTAACTGAAGAAGGGAAAACATTCCACAATCGATGGTCTGGCGCAAACTGGGTTTTCATGTGGATAATGATAATTATCGGTCTCGCGTTGATTGCAACAGGGTTATCTACATTCACCGTGTGAATATTTTCTCCCTCCTTTCCTTTTTTCTTAGCATATTGAAGGTTTAAACCAAAAGGCCAACTGTTTTTCGATATCTTCTTTGCGCTCTCAGTTGCTGCAAGTTTATTGTTTTTGTGAGAACCCCTCGACCTCCTGAATCTATTTTCTTTAACATATTCTTACCATATGGTTCCTGATTGGTAAAATTCTGGGATGGATCTGCGATACAAGATGCGCCTGTACTCCAATATGGATCTGAAAGAATGGATTTGGCTGTATCACTAACTACTACAGCCATTGCTCCTTCTTTTGCTCTTATAAAAGCTAAATTATGCCATATATACTGTCCATAATTTGTTAACGATTCTTCAGGAACCACTGTTAAAGCAGGTACGAATAATACATCGATTTCTTTCGTAATTTGTTCTTGTGCTAAGTCTAGGTTCCAAAGATCATTACATATACGAACTCCTGCCCGAAAATTTCCTATATTCCATGTGAAAAGTGATTTTCCAGGGCTGATTTCTTGAGTTAACTCGTACCCAAAAAGCCGTTGTTTATCATATTTTCCAATGATCTCTCCCCTTTGATTAATGATCAATGATCGATTATAGAATTGATTTTTTTCGTTTACAATTTGGCTTCCTCCAACAATCCATGTAGAGTACGTATGTGCAATAGATTTTAAATATTGTACAGAATCAGAAAAGGCCGTTTCGGATGTACTATTTATCCGTAAACCGTTCCAGTACTCAGGAAAACATATGACATCAACTTGGTTCATCTTATCTAATTTTTCTTGAAAAAATAATCGATATTCTTCAATATTTTTTTCTAGATTATGGAGTGCTATTGTTGGTTGCAAAGCAACAATTTTTAGCTCTTCTGAGAGGCTCATGAATCTTTCGTCCGATTCAATACCAGTTCTGCTATATCTAAGGATTTGATCTTCGATGCTTCCAATCTTAAGTTTTCATCAATATTTAAAAGGCAAGAGGGACAAGCATTAACGCAGAGATCAACATTTTGCTCTTCCATTTGTGAAATTAATCGAACTGCTATCTCATTTGCAATTGTAGGATGATTAGTTTTGATTAAACCACCAGATCCGCAACAAAGAGCTTTTTCTTTGTGACTAGACATTTCCCGATTGTCAACTCCAGGTAGAATTGCCAATAAATCCCGAGCAACATCATATACTCCACAATGGCGTCCTAACTCACATGGGTCTTTGTAAGTAACCTTGAGAGGAGAGTCATTTGACACGATTAATTTTTTCTCCTGTATTAATGATAATAGGTATTCCATATGAGAGATAACTTTGAAAGGAAGCTCCTTTCCCAATAATTGAGGATACTCTATTGTGAAAACTCGATAACACCCTGCACAAGAGATAATTAGGTTCTTAATTCCCAATTTGTCAATTTCTGATACATTATGTTCCGCAAATTCCTTGGCTTTATCTTTTTGCCCTCCTAATAAGAAGGGGTTTCCACAACAGTATTCACTTGGGGAAAATACACTTATTTTTTCATTTGCCATCTTTGCGAGTTTTAAAACTGCTACTGGACCACGTTCGGCTCTTCCTGAATATGAATAAACACATCCAAGGAAAAAACCAGTTTCGTGAGAAAGATTTACCCATTCATTATACTGCTCTTCAATCTCAAAGCTCCAACTTTCTCTGTCTTCTTGATCTAATCCATAAATATTATGTTCCTTATCCAATTTTTCAAACAGTTTATAAGTGTCTTTGGGTAATCTATCTTGAACTAGAGTTTTTAGTTCAGAATAGACCTTTGTTAGAGGAATATCTACTATACAATTCTCTTCACATGCACCACAAAAAGTACATTGGAATAACCCATCTCTCAATGCATCTAACCCTTCCTCTGAATCAAGTAACCCTTCTGCGAGATTCCGAGCGGTTATTATTTTCCCTCTACCTGTGACAATTTCGTGAAGTACAGAGTGATAAGTCGGGCATGAAGCTTGGTTATTGACACAATATGCACAATAAGCACAAATATATAGTTCATCATAATATTGTAAGCTTTTTAGGTTCACTTTCGTAGAATCCTAATCATAGGAAGTTTCCTAAAGTCTTTAAGATAATAATGTGTTAATTCAGGTTATACAATCTGAATTCACCTTTTTTAAGGTGTCGCAAAGAGTCTCGTTTTTTTATTTGTAACGTGAGTAGCTCGTTTTCAAGAGTGTATCAATAAGTTGGAATTGTTTTAAATTTCTTATGGTCTTCTGGCATCATTAGATTGAAGTGTTACTGAAAATAGCTCTAATCGAATACTAATCAATCAATTGATTACAAATATTTGAATATTAGAATGGAACATGACCGTAGCTCATTAGAAATTCCTGTTCTTCTGGTGAAAGTACCTGATCTCCATCCCTTTTCTTTAATAACCCCTGGATTCTTTCTTCTATCTTTCCAAAAGTCTCTTGTTGCGATTCAATCTTCAATTTTTTCTTAACTTGCGATATCTTCGCTTTCAATGAATCCAGTTCTTCTTGCTTCGCTTGGACTACTTCTTTTAACTCTTCTACACGTTGAAGATGATCAACGAATTCTTGATGAGCTTTATCCTCTTCTTCTTTTAATGGACCAATCCTCGTATATAATTTCTGAATTTTAGTCTGAACATCTTTCCGAAGATTTTCTTCTTCGGAGATTTTCTGTTCGATGCTTGAAATTTCTTCTTGAATTCTCTCTTTGGATTTAGGTATATCTCCTAAGTAATTTGCTACGATAGCTTCATTACGTTTTTCCAAAAGAACAACTCTTTCTTCAATTCGTCTTATTTCGTCAATTAGCAATCCTTCCTCCTCTCTGTCGAGAGAACTTGTTTGTTGTTTAAATTCAAGTTCATAAAGATGGAATTTAAGCTCAACAATTGTTAGCTTTTCAAGCTCAATGTTTGTAAGTAGTTTGAATGGAGCCCCTTCTTTTCGTTGGGCTTGACGTCTCAGAAAATCACGTCGTTTCTTTAATCCCTCTAATAAGTCTTTCTTAGAGTCTCTTCCCTCTACATCAGGTGTCGTTTTTTGTAGTAATGACTGTCGCTCTGCTTTATATCGATCACGTTGTTTCCTATAGCGAGTTGTTAATTTTTGTTCTTGATCTAGCTCTTTTCTCATAGTCTTTATTTGATCAATTAACTCTCTCTGTTGATCATAATATAATTTTAATTGATCATTTGAGTTTGTCATTTCATCATCGCCTGATACTCGTTATTAAATTCAGAATGGAACATTCTTATTCTCTTATAATGAGAGAAACCATCTTTTCAATTGTTTCTTTCAATGTGAAGTTTTATTTATATCAATCTGCACAAACAAAGCAGTTTTTAATAGCTTATCTCTTGTGTTTGAATACAAGTTTCTTTCAATTTTTTTTGCGATAAATTAATGAATAGTCATGACTCTTAAAAATGAAAGAATGGTGAAAGGAGATAACCCCTTTCAACTTTTTTTTATGAGTAACAGAGATGATTTTATGGATTTTTTTGAAACCATTATTAAGAATAAGAGATATAACTCTTTCCAGTCAGAAGAATCTCTTAATCATGATCAATTAAAGCAACTATTAGCCTGTGCTCAATTAGCACCATCTTTGAGTGATATTCAGAACTTCGCTTATATAATCATTACTGATCCCAATTTGAAGGCAAATATCTCTGAAAAAATTGCTAATAAAGAAATTGATGTAAGAAATGCAGCAGTAATATTTGCTGTAGTTGCTGTTCAGGATGAAAATGACGATAAGAATATCATTGATGCTATTATTGCTAGTAATCAATTGATACTTGCAGCCACAACAATGAATTTGGGAACTAATCTAATAGTCGATTTTGATGATTCTATTGAAGAAATGCTAGGATTAAATGAAGAATTATCAATTATTGGATTAATACCAGTTGGTAAAACTGCAGATAAGGGGTACCTTGGACTGAAACGGTCAATACAAGATATGGCGTTTCATAATTCAATTCACTCCCGTTTTGAATTTGAGTGAATATATCACTATTAGGTTGTATTAAATCTGCAAGCTCAAAGTAAGCGATTACTCATCGTGAAAATTGAAGATGAATACTTTTCAATAGAATCTGCTGTTGTTGAATCGATAGAAGATTTTAATAATGTCATTTTCAATGAAGACATGAGTGAATGTCTTATAGGGGATTTAACTGACTGGAAGAAAGGTTTGATAGTTGTTAAGGGAAATAAAGGCCAAATTATTGATGTTAGAGGGGATTGTGACCAAAAATTAGTTCGTTTGATTATCTTAAAGGAGAGAAAGAGTAGAAATAAAGTTGCACTGGTAGTAAATTCAATCCTAGGAGTAGTTACAACCCCTGATGAGGGTATCACTTTGATTCGTCAGCTTTACAGGATTAGTAATGCTAGATTGTCCAATTTTGATATTACAAATGTTTTTATTACATAATCAATTATTAAGAAATGTACATAGAGGGGTCTTATCGTCTTGGAAATTAGACAGACGAAAGTATTTTGCCTCTTTCGTGATGTAAAGGGCCTAGAATCATTCTTTCTAAGTGATCTTGCCCAATCTGATATTCTACGTTGTCTAATCTCTATTAAGGAGGAGGGGAAAAAACCTATTGGTTTTCAAGCAGAAATTACAAAAAGATATGATGTAAAATTCATAGAGATCGCTTCAACGAAGCGAAAAAAGACATCTCTTACCTTTCTTAATGAAAAAATGAAAAGCTGCCTTTTAGAAGTCCCTAAATCAGCACTTGAAATCCATCTCTTTTTGGATTTCTCGAATATTAAATTACCTACGAAGCAGATTTTACTAATTGTTGACACATTCGAAAAACATCTCATCAAAAATAATTCCGAGTGTACTATTTTTGTCATATTTAATGAACAACACCTCTCTAAACAACAATCTCGACAGTTGGCCCTAAGATTTCCATATCTGTGTTTAACTCCTTCTCAAATCTATCCAAATTTCTATTACGATGATGGCTCTAGCAGAAAGTTTCCAGAATCACTTAGAGAATTATATCAGCCCATAGAAATCCTGATAAAGGAATTGAAAGCAGAAAAACTGGAGATAGAACGATTAGAAAAACAGTTATTTCAAATATCAACTCAGCGTAACATATTAGAGTCAACTTTATCTTTTTATTTAACCCAGGAAGGGAAATCTAGAAGTTCTCATGAGATTCCCGCAGATTTAATCTCCTTAATGGAATTTCATTCATTGAAACAAAAATACAATCAAAAAACACAGATCCTTTCGACGGTTATTCATGATTTAAAATCTCCCCTGGCATCAATCCAAGGTTATTCTGAAGTAATCCTACATGGGTTATCCGGACCGATTACCCCAGAAATGAAAAAACAGCTTGGTACAATTATTACTAATACACATCGTCTCGTTCGTATGGTTGATAGTCTTCTTGAATTCGAGCAATATGATCGATCAACCTACATTGCGGAAAGGGAGACTTTCGATTTAATTTCAATTCTCGAAGATGCAAAAATGGCGGTTCTTCCTCAGATGATTCGTAGAGGTCAAAAAATATCATATTTTGTACCAGAATCATTAGAAATTGTAGCAAACAAAGAATTAATTGTGAGAGCATTACAAAATCTGTTAGATAATGCCATCAAATATTCACCTCCCGAAAAGGGTAAAATAGAGGTATATGTTGAGGAAAAAAAAGCAGGACATCAAAATGTAATTATAATCACAATACAAGACAATGGCTTTGGTTTCCGAAAGGCTGATTTAAAGAAAATCTTCCAACCATTTTCTCGATTCGAGATACATTCAAAATCAACTGGATTAGGACTGTCTATCACAAAGAAAATTATCGAAGATATTCACGGGGGAAAAATTAGTTTAGTATCTCCCGGGAGGAATAAAGGGAGTACTGTAAAAGTAGTTTTACCGAAGACATAGATAATCTGCAGTACTTCCAAACTTAATATGGTAATAACCTAATCCTTAAAAAAGATCAAGATAATTCTTGAATGGGATAAAGAATTGGCAGGAAATCCTTTAAAACAGCTCGAACAAGAGTACATTCTTCTTATACTTCAATATTTGCATTTGAATCCAAGAGGTAAAACATTTAGTCAAATCTGCGCATCAATCGAGCACCATGCAAATCCTAAAAAAGTAACAGTAAGCCTCAAAACCCTTGCAGCAATTGGGTTGGTTTATAAGATTAAAATAGAGAATAATACAGAAATCCTATATGTATTATCAAATCGGGGACGCTATGCAAGTGAGATCGTTTGGGATCTATTTCGTATCATTCTCAACCCACATGAGAGTAATGAAGACGACCCTAACCTATTAGATTTCTATCGTTAAGAAATGTAACTTTTGAATCATATTTTTGGACCATTTATCACTCTACCATCTTTAGAATTGATTGAAATCGTCTAAACAAAGATATTAACATTCGCTCTAGTGAGTTCATTATGTCTTTTGCGGATCCTAAAATGCAAGCACTGCTGAAAAAACAAAAATACCAAATATCAGGAAAAAATACTGCTGTTAAAAAGTGTAGATGGACACATAATTCTTTAAGAGAGGATAGGTACTGTTACAAGCACTTTTATGGTATTAAGTCACATCAATGCATACAATTTTCACCAGTATTAATTTGTAACTTTCTGTGTAAATTTTGTTGGCGAGTACATGAATCTGATATCGGGGTTGAAAACATGTTTAGGCAATATGATCCGCAAGATCAGGAAAGACTGATAGAAATCTTTGACTCCCCTAAAGATGTTGTAGATGCATTATTTGTGAGTCAACAGAAAATTATTTGCGGTTATAAACCATATGTCTCAACTTTGAAGTACGATGAAGCAATGAAACCGAAACATGCGACTTTGAGTTTAACAGGAGAACCCTTTCTTTATCCGTGGATACCTGAATTAATTGATGAGTTAAAAAGTCGAAATTTGACCGTTTTTATCGTTACTAATGGGAGTGTGCCTAGTACTTTACGCTCCATTCTAGAAAAGCGAGCTTATCCAACACAATTGTACATAACTCTACCCACTCCTGGAGTAAAAAATTTTCTGAGTGTACATAGGCCCCTTGAAAAAGAAAAGGCTTTAGAAAATATTAATGAGAGCTTAAGAATTATCGGAGAAGGTGTACCTTTTCGGACTGTTGCACGATTGACTGTAGCTGAAGGATTAAATCTTATCGATCCAGAAGGGTATGCAGAAATGATAACTGGAATGATGAAACCGTCTTTTGTAGAAGTGAAAGGAGTAGTTCACGTTGGTGCAGCTGAAAAGCGATTACCACGTACAGCGATGCCATCACATTCTAGGATAATGGAATTTGCCAAACAACTTGAAAATTTAACTGGTTATAAAATCGTTGCAGAATCTGAAGTAAGTCGTTTGGTTATTTTATCTAATGAAACTGACCCTCTTCTGATACCAGAATTGAGCTAGAAATTAGACTCAAGTTAAGGTATATCCACTGCTTCTCACGTAATCCTTTGTAAATAGCGTTTTAATCGTTTTTCAAGCCTATCAGAGGTTGCATTTAATATAGAATGAGGATAATTCGACCCAATTGCTTTTAAAATGGCATTTAATGCTTTTTTCTGTTCTTCGAATCCTTTTATTATTAGTTCTTTACTGAAATGATCTTTTGCGGAGGCCCACCATGTCTGACAACTGTATTGAGCCTTTGCCACTTCCTTCAATGCCTGACGTACTTCAAAATCACTTTCTTCCTTATGTCTCAATAAAAAATCCAACGATTCCGAGAGAATATCAGAATGAAAATTCAGGATTTCATGAATTGAATTGCCAGGAAACGCCCAAAGAGGATAAGGAATGTTCCTATAGAGATCCTCCTCAGATGTGCTCCAACTACTTTCCTGAAATACTTCAATTTTCTCTCTGGGAAATGTTAAAATATCTTTAACTGTATGGGTAACAGATCTTCGCAAAAATTTTTTCAGAAATTTCTCATAACCGAGATGATGCTCTCCGAAAGTTTCTAAATCAGTAGCAACAACTAGAACCGATTGTTGAGGTTGTTTAGCCTTTAAAAGATTCACATGCTCAATAAAATTGTCAACACTGGGGTAATTTTTGAAGGAAATGTTATTTGAGAGTTCACGATTTCTATAGATAAGCGCTAGATTTGGAGCAGAATGATGAACTGGGATTTTCTGAAATAGAGGTGATGGGTGGTTTTCATTACTACTCACGGCAATCTCGGGTATAATAGTGTATTGATACCCTAAAGATTCTAACTGGTTTAACAAAATCGGCGATACAGCTAATTCTGGTGGCCAAAAACCAACTGGATGCCAAACTGAGCCAAAAATCCTCAAGTTCATCTGGTGATTCAATGTTATTTGGTAACGGGATTCTTTTTCTGATAGTAAAGGTAAAATTGGGTGATAAGCCCCAGATTCAAGAAATTCTACTTGGCCATTTCTAGCTAGATTTGCGAACTTCTCAATTACATTTGTATATCCTGCTTCAAGCATTTCGCTAAGACTAGCATTGAAATTCAAAGTGAGCTTTATCTCGGGATTTTCCTCTAACATTTCAGCGACTGGGATGTAACAATTATTGATAATACGATCTAAAACTTCTGGAGTTTGATTAGGGGGCTGATATGCATGACAAACGATGACTATCTCGGGTTTAATATCATTATCTAGCATATGATATCACTGAGAACAAGTTGAAGAAAAGTAAATCAAACGATTAGTTTAAAAACCGCGTGTAAGTTCCCACAGTCGCTTTTTCCTCGCTGTACGTTGCCGTTCGATATCTTTTTTTCGTTCTTCTTCATTTAAAAAAGCTTTTTGTTCATCTGGTTCTGGTTCTTGATGATCGAGTTCGGCTAGTGATTCAGTTTCTTCAGTTTCTAATTTTTCAGATTTTATTTCTTGTTCAAATGAACCAGTACTAAAATTACTTACAAAAGAAGTAGAATTTAAGTCATCTGGAGAAAAAGGAACGTTTGTTTCAGATTGAGGTTGAGTTTCTTCTGGTTCGGTAAACGAATCTGTACTAGACGAAAGTGGATCTGATGTTATAACTTCTTCAGCAGGATCTTCTTTTTCTTCTAGCAATTGCTCAAGGGGAGATTTTTCTTCCACTTCCCCGAAAAATGATGCCGTATCTAATTTTTCTCTAAGAATCTCTGATGGTCGAACATTTTCTTCAGCAGATATACCCGGTACAGGTTCTTCTGCCACCTGTTGTGATATTGGTAGTGTAGTAGGTTCCTTAACAAGTGCTTCATTTTCAGCAAATTTTTTCACGAAAGAAATTCTCTCTTCCTCATCATTACTCTCGGATTGTTTTAATACTTCTAAAATTTCCGCCGTATCGAGTTTAAGAATGGGTTTTGGTTTTACTACCTTTGTTTCGGGAATTGAAACGATTTCTTCTTTGGGTTTCTCAACATGTTTAACATGGGGTGATACCACTACAGGTTCAAGAATAGAGGCTGGTTTCGCAGAAATTATCTTTCCTAAGATATCTAAAAATTCTCTTGCTTCTTCATTCTCAAATTCTAAAATGAAGTCCTCACTGGTAATCTCGAGTTGTTGAAGTTTATCATTTATTGCTACTGCTTTCAGACAAATCTTTGGACCAACACGATCTAAGCACCAGGTAACTTCCTTTTTTTGATACTCAACATCCATTATATATCAATCCTGCATTTTAAAAACTTTCTAGGAACTTACTAAAGAGATCCATGAAACTGGAGATGTCATCTTGGTCTAGGGAGAGAACTCCATCATCTGTTTTTATCATTAAGCTTTTTTCATCACTGTTCTGACTATGAATGACATGTACTTCCACTATTGCGCCTGATTTCATTTTGAGTCCAGTCGTAGAATCGATGATTTTTTCAGTTAACTTCATGAGTAATTCCCCTAATCATACCATAGTTTGAATTATTAGGCAACCTCCTAAAAAAGTATTCGTTTAGTATGGATGGCTTGAAAGTGACTTGGGAAGAATCAGCTATAGATCTTTTAAGAAGTTTAATACACTATAATACTGTTAATAATCCTTCCGAAAATCAATTTCCTGATCTGAGTATTATTGCAGATATTCAAGAAACTCTCCTTCGTTGGAATCCTAAATACAAATCGAAAATTTTTGAAACTGAGAAGTATAGTTCTCTTTATATATCAAATGATATTACTAAACCAAGTGATATTGTATTTCTAGGACATCTCGATGTTGTTCCAGTTACAAGTGATTGGAATTCCAATCCATTTGAATTGACAATAAAAGATGAGAAATTGGGTTTTGGTAGAGGATCAAAGGATTGCAAAGGATCTGTTGTGTCTGTGCTCATGTTTTTAAAAAAAATCAATCTAAATCCTAAAGCCAAATCTGTAGTCAACAGAATAGGTTTATTTCTTTCAACTGACGAAGAGAGTGGAGGGCAATATGGGGCAAGGGAATTTTTTAGTTATGCTAAAAAATCTGATATTCTACCAAAACGTGTGATTAATGTCGACGGAGGCCCAAAGGTAGTTTTCAAAAGACGAGCAGGATTTAACCTACGATTGACGGCCCCACCATTAGTTAAAAAAACAACAGCGTCAGTAAAAGAGAAAGTGTTTTTCACTCGCATTCTATATGATAATAATCGACACAGTGCTTATTTTGTACCTGGAGTAGATTCTCATGCTCTATTATTATTATCCAAGTATTTACACATCAACCCTCATGTAAAAATCAATACAATTTCCGGTGAGTGGGTAAAGGGGAATGTGATCCCAAATACGGTACATGCCACCGTTGTAGATCCTCAAACGGAATCTGACTTAACGCAACAGGTTACATATGATGAAAATTTAACAAAAATATTACGAATACTCCGAAGTTTAGTCTTAAGCAAAGTGAAGACAGAAAAGCGGAGCGATTTTGGGATAACTATGAATCCGAATATTTTATCGTATTCTACTACTGATGGTACGTCGGTACAATTCGATATTCGTGCCTTTCTGTCACCTGATGAAAAAGGAAGGATAATTGATGCAGTTACCAGTAGTTTAGGATCATTTGAACAAGTAGAGCTTGAATGCCGTGGTTCCTCTGGTTATTTCTATACTGATCCTTCTAATTCTTTGGTCACAATTTCAACTCAGGTTATGAAAGCATACAAGTTAATGGACGATGACGAACCCCCTAAAGAACAAGAAGGCGCATCAGATGCTCGTTATGCAACCATGTTTGGAGTACCTGCAATTGACATCGGGCCCAAAGGAGGAAATATTCATGGTGTAGATGAATATATTGACTTAGAATCGATGTTACAATTTTCTGCAATTTATGAGGACATTGTGCTCAAATTATTGGACGGAGTTCAAACTCAGCAATAGTGTTACTCCACTATCAGCATAGTAACAGACTCCTCCTCAATCAATCGATTCTGATTGGTATTTCTTCTAATAACTCATATCTAAAGAATTATCAACTGTAACCTTTTAAGTGAAATTCAGGGAGTAAATGACTACCCATGCCCTTAGATATTAATCAAATCTATAATATGGATTGTATTGATGGCCTAGCTCAGCTTGAGAAGAATTCAATTGATCTTTTACTAACCGACCCTCCTTTCGGAATAGATTTTCATAAAGTTGGAACTCAATACAACAGAAAGCAGAAAGAGCTCGGTAAAATGTACCATGAGGTCTCTGCTGATGAATATTATGATTTTACCTTAAATTGGTTGAAACCCTGTTGGGAAGCTATGAAACCTAGGGCTAGTGGTTATATTTTCAGTGGATGGAACCATTTGGGGGATATTTTGAATGCGCTTGCTGAATTAGGGTTTCGGATTATCAATCACATTGTATGGAAATATCAATTCGGAGTGTTTACAAAAAAACGGTTTGTCACAAGTCATTACCATATACTGTATTTCACTAAATTAGGGGTGAAGGAGGATAGATTACGGACGTTTAATAGGGTACCTGAATATAGCAGTTCCCCAGGGAAACTATATTTTGAGGATGTCTGGCGTATTAACAGAGATTATCAGAAAGGGGGAGAAAAGACACCAACTCGACTTCCTTTAGCAATCACTGATAAATGTGTACGAATGGGAAGTAATGAGGGTGATACCATACTTGAACCCTTTTTAGGGAGTGGGAGTGTGGTATTATCAGCAATAAAATACAATAGACAGTTCATCGGCTTTGAATTATCAGAAAAAATCTATCAAATTGCTGAAAGACGGATAAAAGACCAAATAATCGATCTTGGCACTAAGGATACTAGCTTAGATTTCTGGTTAAGTGATACTGGGAAATGATTCATGAATGTTTCAAACAACTAATTAATTACAGTAATTCAAGGAGCAAAACACGAATACATCCGTGGTGAGTATGGTTTTCTTAATTACTGGTGGTACTGGTCTAGTAGGGAGTTTTTTACTAGAAAAATTTACCGCTACACCTTCATTAAACGAGAGTGAATGTCGTGTCATTGTACGTAATTCCGAGAGTAGGCTGAAAGTTGAAAAACTCGGATTAACTCCGATTGAAGCTGATTTAAATGACATTACCAGTCTAAAGAAAGCAATTAAAGATGTTACTTCTGTTATTCATTTAGCAGCGAGAGCAGATGATTGGGCTACATGGAAAGACCTTTACAGGGTTAATGTCGAAGGACTAGAGAATTTAGTATCAGTTTGTCGGAATGCTAATACCGATCCATTCATTTCTCACGTGAGTTCTACGGGAGTTTACGGCCATTATATTCCTAGTACACGAATAACTGAAACATACCGGTTTAATCCTACAAGTATATATCAAAAGAGTAAATATTACCAGGAAAAGCATTTATGGGAGCTGAAGGAACATGAAGGATGGGAAAATTTCAGTCTTGTTAGATCACCTAGTGTAATAGGACCACGAGACACTAAAACGATAGGTGAAATATTCAAAGCAGTCTATGAACATAAATTCCCAATTTTAAGAGGAGGAGATATGTATGCTACATTTATTCACCCACTCGATCTTTGTTCTGCACTACTTCTGTTAGATTCTAATAAGTCACGTTCGAAAGGACAAGCATACAATATCCGATCCTTTGAAAGTAAAATGATGAATTTCTTAGAGTATATTGTTAAATTAGTTAATCCGACCAAAGCCCCCTCTCCAATGAATTACCGTCTTGTTTACACTGTAGCTGTATTATCCGAACTCTATTCAAAGATCTCAGGTCGAAAAACGACATTGAATAGGTATCGTGTAACAAAATTTGCCAAGTCTCGCCGTTATGATGATACGAAAATAAAAACGGAACTCAACTTTGAACCAGAAAAGAACATGGAAATTACACTTGATGAGTCGTATGAATGGTTAACATCACACGGGTATTTTCCGCCAAAGCAAAATGTGGATTAGGGTTACTTTAGAGAGATTCTCTCATCCAGAAAAGGGAGGACTAAGGAGGAGAATATACAAATATTTAGATACAAATAAAAAACATAATTTCTCTAACCTAATCAGAATTTACTACGTAACGATTATATCATGAAGGTACCCACATGAGTGATGAAAATATCGATCCCATTATCAACGCACGGGTACTTCTGGTTGAGGATTCGAAAGATCATCAACTTCTGTTTGTAAAACGTCTAAATAGCCTTGGAATCCACAATATCACGATAAGTGAAACAGGTGAACAAGCTGTTGAGAAGATTAAGGGAGAACCAGATTATGACCTAATTCTAGTGGATTATAGTCTTCCAACAGAACTTTCTGGCATTGATGTGATACGAGAAATTAGAAATTTGAATCCAGAAATTCCAATCATTATGGTAACTGGTTTAGGATCGGAACAAATTGCCGTGCAGGCAATGAAGTTAGGTATTCAAGATTATATCACAAAAGAAGATCTCCTACAAGCAGATTTTAAAGAAAATATTGTTCCCCTCTTGCTTGAACGAAAATTACTGCAGGAAACTGTCCTAGCTAAACGCTTGGAAGCTGATCCCACACAATTGTCAATTTCCGTATTCAAATTTGGCCAAGTAGGACCCGAGCCATATCTCACATCCCCTCTTCCTTTTGAAAATGCATTTGAATCTGAACAAGACAGAGAAAGCTTTCTTGTGAAATTAGGGACACATTACATGTCTGCTACGGGGACAGGACATGATTATGCACAAGGATTATACGAACTACCTGTTCCTAGTCCTCATCCGTTTATAGCTTCCAATAACCACCAAGAAGAGACGATTCAACCTCCAAGTCCCTTTAGTAAATATCATAGTTTAGTTTATGGGTTTAGGATGACTGAAAAAGACCATGTCGATGAACGGATAAAGCTCAATAATTCATTAAATTATGGTTTAGTAGTAGTAACGTTTCCAATCCTCTATAGATCAATTTTACCTAATAGAGCTGTAATAGAAAAGCGGTTTAGTGAACTTTTGAGCGCATATCACGATATGGAGGAATTAAATATAGAATTCTTGAAACGTGCTCAACAAATTTTTCTTCTCTCAAAGTGAGAAACATAAATCAATAATTTATTTTGGACGTAAAATTAGACAAAGTCGTGAAGAAAAATGTCTAATTCTCTCATTCAAACTTAACGGGTGCAATTGTTGAAATATGATGTAGAGTTAAGAAATGTCAATAAGAAATTTGGTACGATAAATGCTGTAGATAATTTGGATCTAAATATTAAGCAAGGAGAAATCTTCTGTTTAGTTGGACCAAATGCCGCAGGTAAAACAACAACAATTAAACTCATACTAGGAATTCTTAAACCAGAGAAAGGAGATACAAACATTCGTGTCAAGGGTTTTAATATCCCAGCAGAGAAAAAGAAGTTAAGGAAAATAATGGGATATTTACCCCAACGAAAAGCCCTCTATGATATGCTTACTGCACGAGAAAATATTGAGTTCTTTGCAAAAGCGAAAGGACTCTCAAATAGTGATGCTAAGATTAACACAAGTGCAATGATCAAAAGGTTATCACTAACAGAACATCAACAAAAATTAGCTGTCCATCTCTCGGGTGGTACCCAGCAACGAACAGCCTTAGCGTCTGCTATGGTTAATAATCCTCAAATAGTGTTTCTTGATGAACCTACTGTTGGTTTAGATCCTGTACTTAGAAGAGAATTCTGGGAATATTTCAAACAAATCGCAAGATCTCAAAATACAACAATAGTTGTCACCACTCACTATTTAAATGAAGCTGAATGGGCTGATCGAGTGGGTGTTATGAGAGATGGAAAACTCATAGCCATAGAGACACCACAAAAACTCATGGAACAAACAAATCAGCACAATATGGAAAATATGTTTTTTGAACTGATTAAGGGGGAAACACAATGAGGTTAACATTTCTTATAATGAAAAGACTTTTTCGAACCTTATCACGAGATCATCGAACTGTCGGTCTAGTTGTAGTCGCTCCAGCTCTTTTTATGGTAATGTTTGGAATCGCCTTTGGTGGAGAGATTGAACATGTACCCATTGCCATAATCAATAATGATAGTGATGCTGAAGTAGTCATAACATACGGTATCTTCATTGTTTTTAATGAAACTGTTTCATCATTAGGTGATTCAATTACTAACACACTTGATCTTGATGATCCTAGAGTTGATGTCACTCATCTAACAGATTACGAATCAGCTAAGAAAGAGGTTGATAATAAAAAATATGCTTGTGCAGTACTAATTCCTGTGAATTTCACCTATAATCTTGTAAGCCCCCAAGGGTCAAATATATCTCTGGAGATTTATTTTGATAACTCTAATCCACAGGTAGGAGGAGTAGTAATTCAGGCAATCCAGGAGTCTTTCCAACAAGCTACTGGCGAATTTCGTGCAAATCTTGGATTTGATGTTACGTACGCTTATGGAAAAGATATTTCAACTTTAGATTTCTTTACACCGGGTATGATTGTCTATGGTGTCTTCTTTTTCTCTTTTATGCTTGTTATAATGACATTAATAGAAGAAAGAAGATCAGGAACATTATCATTACTTCTTCAATGTCCATATGATAAAATTGAAATAATTTTAGGGTATCTAGCTGCATTTTCAATCGTCAGTACAATCCAAACTACTCTGATAATTCTTATAGCAGGACTTGTTTTCCAAGTATCCTTGGGAGTTACAATTGCTAATTACATTTCACTTTATATAGCAGCAATAATAGTTGGTTGGACGGGTTTGGTACTTGCTATCTTCCTTTCAGCATTTGCTAGATCAGAATTTCAAGCGGTGCAATTCATTCCTATTACAATAATTCCAGTCTTATTACTTTCTGGTATTGTAATTCCACTTAGCCAAATTCCTGAAATTATCAGATGGGTTAGTTATTTATTACCAACCACTTATTCTGTCGATTTATTACGACAAATCGCGATAGAAGGGTATGTTCTAGAGCCTTTAAATTTTGGACTATTATTTCAAATTAGCTTTGTCTTAATGCTTGTGGTTGCTAGCAGATTAACTCTAAAGGAAAATTAAGCTGTAGAAGAGGATGTTGTAGGTACTTTTCCTACTTCCTCTTACATCTTAGAAAGAACTTTAATAAGACCCTTTCCGACAGTAGGAATTATAGATATTGGTTCATATTCAACTTCTGTAATAGGAAAGTTATCCCCAAAAACACCTGTTCGAACAAGGATGACTCGCATTTTTGCGTTTTTTGCTGCCAATAAATCAACTAAAGTATCCCCTATGAAGATCGCATCCTTTTTATTAATTTTTAACTTCGAACAAGCATAATACAGTGGAATAGGCGATGGTTTTGAAACTCCAATACTTTTAGATTCTATTAAAACATCAAAAAGGTCTAAATAGGCACCAAACCGTTTTTTTAAAAGTCGAGGAGAACCGTTTGATACAATTCCAAGAAAATATCCTTGTGATTTGAGTTGGGTAAGAGTTTCGATGACACCAGGAATTATATGTGGAGTACTGTCCCATTTCAGAAATAACCACAAAACACGCATTAAACCTTTACCTAATGTAAACCATGAGAGATTAAAATCCGCTTTTAGAGTAAGGAAAAATTCTGGTTTAAACCAGGAATGTTTGTTGCCAGAATTATATATAACCCCTAATCTATGAAGGTAATTGCGTACACTCTTTGAATTTGGATTGAACATGAATTCCTGTGCGATTAATTGAGGGAAAACGCGGAGAGTATTCACTAAAGTGCCATCTAAATCAAAAAGAAGAGCTTTTGGCTTCATAAACTATCCTCATGGTGAAGAAGCGTTGAGAAGTATTCTTTAGAGTTTACTATCTGGGGGATAAATTGTTCCTTAGGTGATTAAAGTATCTGTACTCGGTTTAAAAAATCCTTTGATTTTATCACCTCTTGCAGAAATTACTATCCCCCCCTTTCGTAGGATATGTGCAGAGTTTGGAGCAGTAACTATAAGTGAGATGACCTACGCAAAGGGCATATTATATAAAGATCCTAAGTCATTAAGAAGGATCACTCGAGCAAAAACCGAAGAAAAGTACGGCATACAATTGCTAACCAATAGCCCAGACGACTTAGTGAACACAATTGAACTCATTGAATCAGAAAATCTTTCTGATTTTATAGAACTAAATCTAGGGTGCCCTAAACCTAAAATCACAAATGCGGGACTCGGAGCATACCTTTTAACTGTACAAAATCATATTTTGCTGAAGGAATTGCTTGAAATCGGAAGTACAAGCTCAAAATTACCATTTGCATTAAAGATCCGGGCAGGTTTTAATGAAATTACTTATCCTGAAGTGATAAAAATAGCAGAAAAAGCTGGTGTGTCTTTTATTACCTTTCACTCTCGTCTCGCAACCGATAATTACCAAATTTCTGCGAAATGGGGTTATTGGGAACAAGCAGTCAAATATTCTACCATCCCGATAATAGCGAATGGGGATATTCGATCTTATGATCATGCGTGTCAAGTAATTAACCAATTCGGAGTGAAAGGTGTTGCAATTGGGAGATCAGCTCGTGGAAATCCTCAAATATTTCAAAAAAAGCCACAATTATCATCACAATATGTATATGATCGTTTAGTACAATATATGGAGAATACAGAGTATTATAATCTTTTTAATTTACGAGTACAGTCTTCTGATTTCTTGAAACATTTCCGCTATGCAGCAAACGCACGAAAAAATATACTCTTAATGAATAAGCCAAGAGAAATCATTGAATATACTCGAGAAATGTTAGGGGAACATTGAGGCGCTAGTAATATAAAGCATAAAATTCAAAGGAGAATAGAATCAATATCTAGTAGAACCTTTAATAGACGACTAACAAAAAATTTTTCTATTGATCCATATAGGAATTAACCTCCGTGCCCATAAATCTCAATCATGAAGCTCAAGTTGAATGGGACAAATACTTAGAGGCTTCCTCTATGGAAGAACAAATCGCACATCTTGAACGATTTGTGGGGGTTGTCGTAAAGCATAAAGGGGTTGAAAACCATCTAAGGATGGCTAAGCAGAAATTAAAACGCTTAAAAGCCACCCAGGAAAAAATGCGCCAAGCTAAGAAAGGTTCAGGAGAAAGATGGTTAGTTCCTAAGGGTGAAGATGCACAAATTGCAATTATTGGTACTGTAAATGCAGGGAAATCATCTATATTGAATTCTTTGTCTCATTCAGATTCTGCTGCAAAGGTTGGCGCTTATCCATTCACGACTGTTAAACCTGAAGTGGGATCGACAACAGCTAGAGGAGCTCGTTTACAACTCGTTGAACTTCCAGCAATTGTTGAGGGAAGTGTCCGCGGAGAAATGTCTGGAAAATTAGTTTTAGCAGGAATTCGCAATTCAGATTGTGTAATATTAACCATCGATTTAACCCATAATCCAGTTGAACAGCTGAAACTTATTTTAAAGGAGCTTTCTGTCGGAAAAATACGATTAAACACTGAAAAACCATCAGTGATAATTGAAAAAGTAGGATCAGGGAATATTCAGGTTTTCAATTCTCATTATTATGAAGGTAAAGGAAATGATGAAATTACTGAAATTATGAGAACAAAGGGCTACATGAATGTTATCGTGAGATTTCATGGACCTACAACTGTAGATCAATTTTTTGATGCTTTGGATTATACAATAAGTTACCTTCCT
This sequence comes from Candidatus Heimdallarchaeota archaeon, assembly GCA_019057635.1. Lineage (GTDB taxonomy): Archaea > Asgardarchaeota > Heimdallarchaeia > Hodarchaeales > Hodarchaeaceae > Hodarchaeum. The sequence goes on along the minus strand of DXJL01000104.1, from coordinate 78,981 downwards.
GCGATAATTTTTGCTACGAAGGGAGATGTGAAAGGATCGAAATCTAATTATTCAACACTAATGGAATATATTTCTACTAATAAATTACCACTAGAGATAATTCCCGTATCTAGCTCTAATAATGAAGGATTTGATTCTATAGAAGAGACAATTTTCAATAAACTCAATAAAATTAGGGTATTTACTAGAAACAATGTTGGAGATATCTCAGAGCGACCAATAATTCTTGACAAAGGAAGTACAATAGAAAATGCTATTGAAGTCTTATCAAAGAAAATGTTAAGATTTTTTCGATTTGCACGTGTATGGGGAAAATCTGCAAAGTTTGATGGTGAAAAAGTAGGATTAGATCGGATTTTAGAAGATGGCGACGTTATTCAAGTATTTGCGTAACAAAAATCACTCTAAAAATTCACGAAATGTTAGGAACTTCTTTCTTCTCGACAAGGGGAATTCTGACAGACTTGAGTTTTATTCACTTAAATGTCCCTACCCGTTTAAGATCAGCTGTATTAGATATTAACTCAAGTCCCTTATCAGAATATTAAAAAGGGCTTAAAAAATGACTGGTATTACTTGCGAAAATTCCGCAATTACAAAGAATATCTCACAAAAGCGATAAGATGCCCTAACTTTTTTTGCCGAATACTAATAGAGTGAATACGTTGAGTATACTAGCATTGATGAAAAAATTGAGATACAAATCGTCTTTCAGGGATTTTAATGGTAGATAATAGGTATTCTGTTGATACACGTACATTGATGGCTGACTTAGGAGTAAAAGATGATTTAGGTTTATCATCTGAAGAAGCCTCTCGCCGTATAGGTAAATATGGCTTGAATGAGTTGAAAAAAAGCGATAGTAAATCACCTATTACATTATTTTTTGAGCAATTTGCTGACCCATTAGTAGTGATTCTACTCGTGGCCCTTGTTATTTCAATAACAATAGGTATTTTTTCTACAGATGAACATGCAAAACTCGAATATTTCATTGATTCCGTTGCAATCTCAGTTATTGTCTTATTCAATGCCTTTTTTGGTTTTGTTCAAGAATATAAGGCTGAAAAGTCTATAGAAGCCCTTAAATCTATGGCAGCTCCATTTTCAACAGTAGTTCGGGACGGAAAAAAAGCACGTATTGAAGCCACCCACCTAGTTCCTGGAGATATTGTATTTCTTGAGGAAGGAGATAAAATTCCTGCTGACGGAAGACTACTTCAATCTCTTGCCCTTAGAATCGATGAAAGCATGTTAACAGGTGAATCCTTTCCAGTTGCCAAGAATGTAAATGCCAATGTATCTAAAGATGCCCAAATCGCAGAAATGCTGAATTCTGTGTTTAGTGGAACTAATGTTTCCAGAGGACGGGGTCAGGTTATTATTACACAGACAGGTATGAAAACTGAGTTTGGTAAAATCGCTCAGGGTTTAATGGAAGACACCAAAGAAGAAACCCCATTACAACAAAGATTAGGTATTTTAGGCAAATATATCGGTGTTGGAAGCCTTGCAATATGCGCAGTCATTTTTACTATTGGAATAATTCTGGGTAGGGAAGCTCTTGAGATGTTTATCGTATCTGTCGGCCTTGCAGTGGCCGCTGTACCTGAAGGTCTTCCAGCAGTTGTTACCCTCTCATTAGCTCTAGGGGTGCAGAAGATGAGTAAGAAAAATGCAATTATTCGACGATTACCTTCTGTTGAAACTCTTGGCTCTACTACAGTCATATGTTCCGATAAAACGGGGACATTAACAATGAATAAAATGACCGTTAGAAAAATATTAACTGTAGACGCTGAATTTGATGTTACAAAAAAGCTAAAATTAAATAGTGCAGTAAATGAATTGCTAGTGATTGGGAGAGAGTGTAATAATGCCCAAATTGGTGAAAAGCGGACTGAGAAAGCTGTTGGAGATCCAACAGAACTAGCCTTATTGAGAGTAGCTAAAAGATTGAATCTAGCCAAATCTTCCTTTGAACGAGTGTTTGAAATTCCTTTTGATTCTGATTCAAAAAGAATGAGTGTAGTTGTAAAAGATTCAAGTGAAAAGTATTCGGTATTAATGAAGGGTGCTCCAGATGTCCTTATTACGATTTGTACTCATTATTTAACGAAAGGAAAAGTGAAACCCCTAGAAGAAAGCGCACGTGTAATGTTAGAGGAACAGGAACAGAAAATTGCTACATTGGGCTATAGAATGCTTGGAATGGCATCGAAACAAATAGAAAAGGAACAAGCTGAATTACATATATTTTCTGAGGATAATGAAGAGATAGAATCCGGGATGATTTACATTGGAGCCGTTGCAATAATGGATCCTCCAAGACGAGGTACAAAGGAAGCAATCGCTACTTGTAAGCAAGCTGGAATACGACCTATAATGATTACTGGAGATCATCTGAAAACAGCTATTGCAGTTGCCTCTGAAATTGGATTAATTGAAGAAACAGAATCCAATATTGCATTGGAGGGACACCAATTATCAAAAATGTCGGATTCAGAATTATCCGAGAAAGTGAAGGAGGTAAATGTGTTTGCCCGGGTTTCTCCAGAACATAAACTAAGACTAGTCACGGCATTAAAGGGTAGCAATCAAATTGTTGCAATGACTGGTGATGGTGTTAATGATGCTCCAGCATTAAAAAGAGCTGATATTGGTGTTGCGATGGGAATCTCTGGGACAGATGTTTCCAAGGAGGCATCAGACATGGTGTTAGCTGATGACGATTTCTCAACGATCGTCGGTGCGATCCTTGAAGGAAGAACTATATATGATAATATGCGTAAATTTGTTCTCTATTTGCTTTCCTGCAATGCTGGAGAAATAATGGTAATGTTATTGGGTATGATTTTGACCTCTATTCTTTTCAAAGAACCCATTTTACCTTTGCTCGCGATTCAAATTCTTTGGGTAAATTTAGTTACAGATGGTTTACCTGCCTTAGCCCTTGGATTTGACCCACCAGATGCAGATGTTATGATTAGAAAACCTCGTGATCCTGACGAACAAATATTAACTAAGAAATCAATATATTTTATCATCTATTCAGGTGTTATGATCGGAATTGGCTCATTGCTATTGTTTTTCTTATATTTATGGCCTAATCTTGTGAATGGTGTGGCACCTACCCCTGACGAGATAATTTACCCCAGAACAATTAGTTTTACTATGCTTATTATTTTTCAAATGGTTATGGCCTTGAATATTCGGAAAGAAGAGCATTCTTTGATTGGGAAAGAATTCTTTAGAAATCCTTACCTGCTGTTAGCTATCTCAAGCTCTATTGCTCTTCATTTGATGATTCTTTATCTTCCCCCTCTTCAGATAATATTTGATACAACAGGTTTAGGACTAATCGATTGGTTTGTAGTTATTTTTGTTGGCAGTATATTAGTTCTTATTGATGAAATACGTACATTTCTTGCTAAGAATGTACCACAATTACACTACTTGGCAGGATATTGGTGAAGAAAAAGCCAATATGGAGTAATTATGAATTTACAAATCATATATCAACGAGTTATTTTCTAAGCAAAGAAATTTAATCGACACTCGTGGTATATTTTGACATGCGTTATTCGAAGATTCTCCTTGCAAAGGTGGAATAAATGGTTTCAATTAGAAGGATCCGCGTATATCGTTTTTTTAATGCAAGTGTATTTTTCTTATTAACACTCCTGCAAATGATTATAGTATCTTGGATTTCTATCAGTCAAATTCCAGATGAAGGATCAGATTTCACTTTCGCAAAAATTCTCGGTTTTTACATTTCAATTAATCCATTTTCAGAATTACGATTCACTGCAGTTCTGGTAATCCTCACAGGAGGATTACAAATCCTATTATTAATCTTCTTAGTAAATGTTGTTTTTTCTAACAAGAATATGATACAAATTTTCCCACTACCTAAGAAAGGTATGGCTCACTTACCAGAAGAGGAAAAGCTAGTTAATAAAACAATAAATATTGTTTCAAATGTCGCAGAACGAACAAAAATTAAGGTCAAAAAGATATTTATTTATCGAAAAAGCGTACCTAATGCGTTTAGTCTGGATTTGATCCCAATTCCATTTTTGCGAAGACCTTATATTGTATTAAATACAAATGTGCTAGAAATTCTTAGTGATAATGAGATTGAAGCAGTTGTAGCACATGAACTTGCCCATGTTAAACATGGGGATAGCTTGTTTCGGCTAATCTTGTCTATACCTCGTTTATTTCTTAATCTTGCTTATTTATTCATTTATCTCCAGGTTCTAACCGGTATCCAAAATGCACTGTTTGAAACATTTCGATTAATTGATGCAATAGAGAGAACATTATTTTTGGGATTAATATATTTAGTCATAGCAATACTAACAAAGTTTACTGTAAGGTTCTTGTATTCAGCAAATAGACAGGCTGAATTTTTGTCTGATTATTTCGCTGCACAAACAGTCGGATCCGATATCTTGATCAACTCGTTGATCCATCTGGGTCAAAGAAGTGAAACAATGCAAATCTTATCTCACGAGATTGAATGGCTAAATGGTTTAGCAGGAGAAAAAAAACCTTCAGCTGATTTTATGCGTAATATAAATCATCGATTCCCTCGAACTCAGTTAAATGAGGATGTAGCCAGAGAAATGGCTCCAAGGATTTTTCTCGAGGAAAAGCTACATCGATTAATGACAGCCTATGGATTAAAAATAGATCTAGATTATCGAGATCAGCTAATAACGCAGGCTGTTCCTTCATTACTGGAAAAACGAACAAAGTTTTTCGAATCGATGGTTGAAAATGATGAAGTCCTCACTCCGACTAAGTTGAAGGAAAAGACAATTGATTGGAGAAAGTTTGATTCAGACGAAAGTTATTACTTAGAAGCAGAAGAACTTGATAATTTTATTGTTACATTACTTTCTCATCCTCAAAAAATGGTATTTGAGCATGAAATCCTACAAACTCCAGAGAAAGATAGTGATCACCCAAGTTTCAGGACAAGAATCCTACAAATATATAAAATCTTTCATCCACAAAATTACAGCAAGATTCTTGATGAGATTCTAAGTGAACAACCTGATACCACAAATTCTGAAGATATAGTGTCCAACAATTAGGATTAAAAAAATAAAACCTTTTCTAACATATTAAGGATTAATCGTTCATTTTCGGGTAAGAGAAATAATTTGACATTATTCATTCTGCGTAAATGGCCGAGTAGAGGTTTTGTCAGTTGTAAAGTCTGACGCCTAGGTGTTACAATGATCCTAACATCGTTAAATGTTCTTAAAATAGGTAAAAAGTCCTCTCCAGACGTTGCTAATAAGTCGGATATCAGTACGAGTGTTTTTTTTCTGCTTATGACAGTAGAAAATTCTTTTTGAGCTTTTAACAGAGCAGAATAAATATCAGTTTTTCCACCTGAGCTAAGTTTTATCAGTTTTTTCACAATTTGAGTACTTGAGTCGCGCCTATCTTTCATACTCTTAACTACAGATGGTCGTGTGTCAAAACTAATTATACTTATATCTTTATTTTGTAATGCTAAACTGAATATTATTGCTGAAATAATAATAAATCTCAAGTGCTGAATAACGGAGTGACTCTTATCAATTAGGAGGACTACTGTTGCTTTCCTTTCTTTTCGTTCCTCACAAACGACATGTGAGTAGTTTAAATTTGTATCCCCTGAAACCAAGAATTTCATTACAGTTTTTTCGACATTCCATTTTCTCCCTGGCATATATGGTATTCGGATAGGATATTTTGAACGATCGATGCTATGAAATAATGATTCAGAGTGTTTTATCATCCTTGGGATTAGTATTTGCATCAATTTTTTTTCAATTGAGGGATCTAGATGATCTTTTATTTGAAAAACTAGACTTTTTGATTCTAAAACAAGATTAGAGTCGAAATTTTCCATCTGTATGACGTCTGCCACGACGTGAGGATATGATTCAGCTAGTATTTCAACTGCATGCAAATTTCGCGATTTGAGTGCTTGTTCTGTAAATTCGATAGTTTTCGAAGTATCAAGCTTTTGCTGAAGTCGATATTCAAGGATAGTTTCAATCAGATCATACTGATGAGTAGGGTGAGATAATTTAATTGAGTGTTCTGATACCGCGGGCTCTCCGTCCCGCTTTTCTAGTTTTTTGGTCTATTCTCAAAAAAAACCTCGTCAGCTATCTCATGTAAACACTTTTCGACTGATCGAGAAATATCAGGTTGTAGTTTAATTTTACCAGAGTAAACTGCATTGATCGCTTGAATTATGTGTTTATCTTGGTTTTCTTCATTCATCAATAATTGCGTTAACTGAATAGCTGCTCGAATACTTGCACCACGTTCGAAATCAGTATTGGAACGAGTTTTTTCAGTGAATAATACACATTTGTGTATTAAGTCATCATCAGCACAATTAGTCCTTAATTTGACTATTTCCTCTGCAATTTTTCCAGTTTTATGTGTTAAATGGATTCTAATGCATCTATCAAAAAATGCTTCAGGTAACGGATTAGTACCAATATATTCTGAAGGATTAAGGGTAAAAATTGTATAAAAATCGTCTCTTGCCTTAATATTCATATATTGTGGAATTTCAATGGATCTTTCGCTGGAATCCATCGCAGAAAGTGCTCCATTAATTGATTCACTTGGCGCGCGATTGACTTCATTAAAGAAGAATAATCCTCCTTTTGACATTGCCAATGTTAGAGGACCTGGTATGAAAGATTTTTCTCCAAAACCTGATTCGATGACTAAAGACGGATCAAACCAACCACGAAGTTGTGTAATTGTTAGATTTTCATCTCCATCAACTCTGTAAAATGGCCTTTCAAGGGCAAAAGCAATGGTTTTTGCTAGTTCTGTTTTCCCTGTTCCTGATTCTCCTTCTACAATAATACTGATATTTTGATCAATAGCCTTCAAAATAAGAATGATGTGATCATCTAAATCAACTAAATTCTCTTTACACTTGCTAAGAATCATTTGTACTTGCATCAAGTCACCCAGAATTTTGGTTTAAGCTAATTTATAGAATTTTTTATTCAAGATCTAAGAAACTTCTTTTCAGGGTGACTTGTGCTCGATCTACATTGTAATCAATCCATCCTTCAGATTCTAATTCTTTCATCAGACGTTCTGCAAATACAAGTTGAATTGCGACAGTTTTAGCCAATTCTTCCACTGAAGCCTGTTGGATATCTTGGAGAACAAAGAGTATCGCATATTTTGGATTTTTGGACAGATTTATTTTCAGAACTTCGACAGCTTGTTTATACTGTTCAGATTCCTCTTTCAGTTTTGTTACCTGACGATTAAGAGCATCATTTTCCCCATTACTCTTTGTGATTTCATTCTTGAACGAATTAATTTTCTTATCTAATCTTTTATTTTCCTTATTCGCTTCAGCAAGCTGGAGTCCTAGACTCTTAATTTCTATATCGTATGTCTCTTTTTGTCGCTCAAAAGCCGCACTCTTTGTTCTTGAACCATCAATCTCCTCCCTCAAATTTTCATGTTTCTCTCTGATGGTGTCTAATTCCTTCATTGCTTCAACTACTTCCAAGTCTTTTGTTTTGAGTTGGGTCTCCTGCTCGAGTATAGAAGACTTTTGTTTTTCAAAATGTATTTTCAAATTAGCTAGATTTTCTCGGGCTTCATTCAAAGCTTTTTCTATTACGTCAATTCGTTCATTTTTACCTTGGATTTCCACTTGTAAGTCTTCTGTTGAAGTTACAAAAGCACGATTTTCAGTACGTAATTTATCTTCTGCTTCTTTTGCTTCTTGAAGTCGCAATTGAATTTTTTCAATAAGCGCATCCTTATCGTCCATTTCTTGTTGTGTATGTGTCAAATTGCCTTCCACTTTTTCCCTAGAAGATTCACTTGATGCAAGTTTTTGTTTAAATTCGACTTTCTCTTTTTCTTGCAATTCAACCTGATTTTCAAGATCGCTTAATCGACGATTCAGGTCTTCATTTTCCTTGATCTTCTGGTCAAGCAAAACTCTAGATTCAGATAATTCTTTTCTAACAGTTAAGGCTTCTTCAGTCGTTTCTCCTGAATCAATTAAAAGATCTTCATTCTCTTTCTCCAATATTTGATTTTTTTCTTCTAATTCAGCCATAGCAATTTTAATTTCTCTAATTTGTGAATTCAGAGCTTCTTTATCCTCTAACAGATCATCCGATTGTTTAGAAGATGCTTTTTTTACCTTCTCAATTTCATTTTGAACAACTGTTTTGAGATTTGCTATCTCGTCATTTAGCTTAATGTTCTGTTCTTTTAGAATAATATTATCTTCTGCATGACTAGTAAGAACTTGTACTTCCGAGTTCAAGTTTTCTAATTCTATATCCTTGTTTCCTATTACTGTCTGTAGTTCCTCAATTTCTAAACGTGTAGTCATCAATGTATTACCTATGACTTCATACTCCGCTTCAATTTTGTCCCTTTCTAATTTTGTCTGTTTCAATTCTCTTTGAGCTTCATCAAGTAGCTCCTGGATACGATTTATCTCTTCTAATTGATTTTGATATTTTTCAGATGTTAACCCAGTCTTTGAATTTAAAAGAGAAATTTCTGCTTCTTTTTCTTCTAATAAGATTTCCAAATCGGCAATTTTTTTTTCAAAGGGTGACAAATCTGTTGCTTGCTGACTTAAGGATTCAATCTCATTCTGCAATCTTTGAAGTTCAGATTTTGCTATAAGTGTTGAATCTGACTCTGGTTGCACAAGGTCAATATTATCAATGTCTTTCATCCCTCTTTTGGAAAATTCTGTATGTGCTTCCTTATTTAAAACAATCATTTTCTCTTTTAAGCTTTCTATGACTTCTTCTACATCTTGCAACGTATAGTAGGATTTCGGTCGTGAATAAAGTTTATTTACACTGCTTTTCATTTCAGAGGAAATTTCATGTTCCAATCTTCGAGCTTGTTGGGCAATACTTCTTATAAAAGCAAGTTTGGGATTGTTACTGGCCAAAGTTCTGAACCCTCTATTTTATTTTACGAAATACGATGATTTGAAGTAATATCGAAATAATTTACTATTACTTTCGGTTTTAATCTCTATATAGATGATTTTACTTTTTAAAATAACGGTTTAATATCTATTGAAAAATGAATAAAAAATTACTCGGAAGTATCTTTCCTTGGAATCAGATTCTCTTTTAACTGGTCTAGCTCTTTTTGAAAATCATTAAAACGACCTTGATAGAGATTTTGAAACATCAAATCAAGTTGAGAAGAACCCGTTTGAGGATCATAACCAATTAGCGTTAATAATTTAAAATTTTTCTGCTGAATAGATTTTAAGAAATCAGGTAGTGCTTCTAAGTTTTTGCTTACAGCATCAAGAACCTTTAATGCGCTTTTTTCATTGGTTGTGAGATTCTGCGTAAAGGATTCAACTTGAGGGAGAACAATAATTCGTAAACGACTACGAATTTCATCTTTGGTCAAAGTGGAATCGATTGCTAATTTCTTCACCCAATCGACAATCGTATCAAAATTACGTAAACCATTTTTCTGTAATTTTATCCAGTTTAATAGAGTTTCTAAAACATCTTCTATAGTACCTAATTGTTTATAAGCCTCATCAGGCTTTTCTAACGGTGTATCTATTTGTGATTTAAGTAATGACAGTGAATCAAAAACTTCTTCAAAATAATCTTGATAGGATCTTGTTTCATCATCTGGGTTAACCATGATAGTTTCACGTCTTTATTGCGGATAAAAGAAAATAAATTTAGACAGTAGCCTCTTTCTACGAAATTCTAGGACATTGAACATTTAAATCTATTCATGACTAAATTTTCCTAAAGAGGTGATATAGGGGAGTATATGATAAAAATTTTAAATTTACATCAATTTAGTTTGGATTAAAGGAACTTGGCCAATAGATATACAACCATCTCCACATGGGATTTGTTTGTGATAGATGGAAGTGTATTTTTTACCCGCACTTATTATATTTCGATAAAATTCAGAAAATATAGCTTGATTATAGCACACTCCCCCAGACATTCCAATATTGTGTATGCCATGTTTATCCGCCATTAGAATTGAAACTTCTGCTACTGTCTTTGCAAGGGCTTTCTCTGCTGCAGCTGCTAATAAATGTCTGGTCTGATCCTTTTGAATTCTATTCCAAATATCCCTTAAAAGATGTTTAGTCTGAATTTCAATTGCACCTCGATTATTTTCTCTATATGGTATTTCTAGTTCTAACTTTGAATCGTTATTCTTTTTCCATGCAAATGATTCAAGTTTTATCGCTGGCTCCCCTTCATAAGTACGATATTTAGTCACACCAAGCATAACACTGAGAATGTCGAGAACACGACCACAACTAGAGGTTATGTTATGTCTTGGAATATTCTGGGTTTTGATCTGCTTCTTCATGGAACTAATTAATAGAGAATAATTTTCCAAATTAGTTATCCATTTTAACCAGGGAAGTGAATTAATACTTGTAGTTATCTCCTCTGGAGACATGAATGAAAGAAGATATGCTAATAACCCTCGATGAGGTTGTTTTATTGCTAAGTCCCCTCCAGGGATGGTTAATGGTTCTAGATGTGCTACTCTCTTGAAATCTGAGAAATTCCCCATTAATATTTCTCCTCCCCATATAGTTCCATCAGTTCCATAGCCTGTACCATCTAACGTTGCACAAATAATGTTATCTTCAGGACTCACACCTGCATCAACGGCTAAAGCGCTTAAATGGGCATAATGATGTTGAAATTGGTAAAACTTTATTCCGTTTTTTTCAGCCCATTCCTCTCCCAAAGCAGTAGAAGAGAACTGTGGGTGTAAATCGCCGCCAATACCTTGAATTTTATCAACTCCGAGTAAAGATTTCATATGTATTAAGCTGGATTTGAGAAATTCTATATTTTCTAACGTACTAAGGTGACCAATATGTTGAGTTGGAAAAATTCTATTACCTACTCCAATAGAACCAACAGAATGCATTTCTGCTCCTAACGTTATCACTGTCGGATGTATGTTCTTCCAAGGCAGGGATATTGGTTCAGGAACATACCCTCTACTTCTCCGGATAATTAATGGATATTTATGGTCATTGAATGTATGAAGGCGTAATACACTATCATCAATACGTTGGAAGATTTGTCTATCATGTAATAAAAAGTAATCTACGATAGAAGACAGGTTTTTTTGGATTTGATCATTTTCAATTAGTATCGGTAAGTTGGAGGGGTTACCAGAAGTCATCACTAACGCTGGATCATTTATCTCCTCAAATAATGTAATGTGTATCCCCGCATACGGAAATAACACACCTATATTGTGTAAATTTGGTGAGATATGCTTCGATAAAGAGTATTTGTCATTTTTATTTAAAAGTAGAATTGGTCTGATGTGGGTATTAAGATATTCTGCTTCAAGTTTTGAGCAATGAGCGAATTGTTGGGTAGTTTGTCGATTTTTAGACATTACTGCAAAGGGTTTTTCTCCTCTGGCACCTTTCCAATCACGTATCTTTAAGATGGGGTCATCACTCAATGTTCTACATGCAATATGAGTACCGCCAATTCCTTTAATTGCGATTATCTTGCCTTCATTAAGAAGTTTTGACGGTAAACTCCCCTTTCTCCTGAATTCTTCAGGTGAAAGTACTAGATTCCCCTTATTATCTAGTAGTTGGTATTGAGGTCCGCAATCCCAGCAACAGGTTGTTTGAGCATGAAACCGTCTATCGCTTGGATTAGTATATTCTGCTAAGCACTTGGAACATAATGGAAATTCATCCATTACAGTTCTAGGCCTATCATAAGGTAAGGAGGTAATAACAGAATACCTTGGACCACAGTCCACACATGATGTAAATGGGTAATTAATTCTTCGAGGATCAAATCCCATTTCGTCCATACATTTGTCACATATCGGTAAATCTGGGGGAATATATGATCCTTCATTCCCACGAGTTAACGTGCTTTTAGCAATTCGAAAACTATCAAAATTCTGTACATCTATAGCTTCAAAGTCTAAAACAGATTCAAATTTTTCATATCTAGCAAGAGCAGGTTTATTATGCTGTAGTTCATAAATAAATGTGTTTATCTGCTCTCTTGATCCTTTTATTTGTATTTCTACTCCCGCGTCTCCTCTATTGAGGACAAATCCCAACAATTTGTGTTTTACAGCAAGATTGTAGACGAATGGTCGGAATCCGATACCTTGAACCACACCATTTATCATGATTTGACAGTACACATACTTACCTCAATATTGAGATTGATCGATGGGGTATCGGACGGAGTAATAACTGCTTCCAACAGACTTCCTTTGAAAAATAGGCCATAATATTTTTTACTCACTCATTTTTCATCTCTCTCATCCAATTATTCGGATGGTTCCTCCTACAATGTGTCTAGCCATACCAGCACAAGTTCAAGAATTCCTAGAAGACTATCTTATCATTGCAGATTTCGGTCGTGGAGTGAAAAGAGAGGTAAGTATTGCATTATTAGGTGAGGAACTTCAAGTTGGAGATTGGATTCTCATTCATACGGGTTATGCTGTTTCAAAAATGTCTCCAGAAGAAGCGAAGGAAACATTAGATCTTTGGGAGGAGCTTTGGAAATCAGAGGAAGAGGGAAGAAACTCTCTACAACAATCTTAGCAAACACGCGGAATCGGTTCACCGACAGATTTATCCAATATTCTATGTCCACCTATAACAGTTTTAAGAAATACTCGTCCTTTTCGAGAGTTTTTTACTTTTCCAATAATTGCCGCATGAATGCCTAAAGGATTAGATCTTAATAAACTCAAGACCTTATCAGCATCTTCTGGATGAACGGCGATGATCGCTTTTCCTTCGCAGGAAACATGCAAAGGGTCAATTCCAAATATATCAGAAATAATTTGGACATCATCAGAAATTGGGAGAGACTTCTCATCAAGCCAAATTGACACTTTCGATTTCATTGCCCATTCAGTTAAAACACCTGTTAGGCCTCCGCGAGTAGGATCTTTCATTGCATGTATACGATATTGTAAAATGGGTTGAATTAAGGATTGTAATGGCGCAACATCAGATTTTAATTCTGTTTCTAACTCAATTCCCTCTCGCGTCACAAGCATGGCAAATCCATGATCTCCAAGCGTGCCTGTTGTTAATATAATATCCTCTGGTTGAATTGAACTGTCAGTTATTCGTTGTCCTGCTGGTATCTCCCCCAGGCCAGTAGTATTTATTATTAATCCAGTTTCATCCATCGAACCTACAGGCATGACTTTGGTATCACCTGCAACTATGGCAATCTTAAATTTTTCGGTAATTTCCGCAATTGTATCAATAATATTGGCTAGAACATCGAATTTTAACCCCTCCCTTATTACGAGTGCCAATGTCATTGCAATAGGTTTGGCTCCCATCATGAGAAGGTCATTTATTGTACCAGCTGCGGCTAATGTACCAATATTCCCTCCACGGAAGAATAATGGTGAGACAGTAAAAGAATCAGTTGTGAGTACCAAATCGATTGATCGATTGGGTAAGGGAATAATTGCTCCATCATCGAATGATTCAACTCCAATTCCCTCATCAGAAACTTTTTTTATTTTAATACGATTTGTTATGAATTCAAGGAGAGTATCCATTTTCTTTCCTCCCTGTCCCATGTCAAGTTCCACAATTTTGTAATCAATGTTGTCCAATATCAATTGCCTTCCTTATGAGCATCAGCGTACACTTGAAATTAACTGGTATCGATCTGCTAAACTAAATATCGGAAAAATACTTTTAATAGTTCTTATGTGCTTCTTTACATACATTATTTCAAGAAGTTGGCTATATGGATAAGGAGGAATATGAAAGTGACTCTCGAACGAAATGACACAGTGATTTATAATGGTCATATAGTAACATTTGACGATAATTTTAAAACTGCACAGATGATTGCGATTACAAATGGTAAATTTAGTTATGTTGGAGACCATAATGAAGAATTGATCCAAAACGCAATCAGTTCCATAGATATAGAAGGAAAAACTGTTCTTCCAGGGTTTATTGACCTCCATACACACCTTTGGATTGAAGCCCCCATAATAAATATCGATTTAACTGGAATTTCTACATATAAAGAAACTTTAAACAAAGTAGAAATCGTAGTTAAGTCAAAAAAACCTGGAGAGTGGGTCTTTCTTTCTGGTTGGGATGAATCCTTTTGGTTAGACAAAAAAGAATTTCCCACATTAAAAGATTTAGATAGGATAAGTCAAAACAATCCACTTTATATGAAAAGAGAGGATGGACATCTTGTTGTTGTAAATTCACTAGCACTTGAGCAGTTACCAGTTTCTTTAGAGAATAAAGGAGTTATGAAAGATGCTGAAGGGCATCCGACGGGAGTTTTAAAAGATGTTTGGCTTAATCTCACCCCTTATTTCCAAGATCTCATTTCTGAAAGTATTAAAGCCTCATGTAAGATTGCTGCATCTGTAGGAATAACCGCTGTTGTTGATAATCTCACCATCGTGCCAGAAGGACAACAAAATATTTTGAAAGAATATTTTGAGCTAGAAATGAATAATGAAATACCAATACGAGTATTTCTGAATCCAACTCGTGATTTAATGGAAGAATATGTTAAAAAAGGGATTCGTCGAAATCAAGGGAAGAATAAAATACGATATTCGGGGTATAAAGGATTTTTTGATGGTGCAATAGGATCTCATACTGCTATGTTAAGTTTTGAATATGTTGATAAAGGTGGAAAGGGAGATAAGTTTCTAGATGAAGCTGATTTGGCATCTCAGGTTAAGTTTGCAGAGGAAAATCATTGTACCCTATGTGTACACGCAATTGGAGATCAGGCAATAGAAAAATTACTAGATTGCTTTGAAGAAGGGATAACTAATGCAGGAAATACATCTACAAAACAAAAACATAGAATTGAACACGCGGAAATGATATCTGATTCTCAAATTGTTCGAGCTAACAAGTTGGGAATTATACTGTCAATGCAGCCTAATTTCTTGAAATGGCAATATCCTGGAGAATTATATGAGCAACGGCTCGGACGAGATAGAATATATTCATTAAATCGTTTTAATAAAATTCTGCAGCTAAGGGCCAATCTATCTTTCGGCTCTGATAATATGCCCCTTTCTCCATTATTTGGGATACATCAATCAGTCAATTTCCCCTCAAAAGACATCCATATATCTGTTGAGGAGGCAATTAAAGCATATACTATTAGTAATGCAGTAGCTCTCTCAGTAGAGCATGAATTAGGCAATATCATGAAGGGTAAATATGCTGACTTCATTATTTTAGAGAAATCGCCATTTACAATTAACTCCAGTGAGATAAAGGAATTAAGAATTGAACAAACTTATGTAGAAGGATTATGTGTGCACGATGGAACTTCAAATCCTATGTAATAACCGTTCTGAACTATCACTCTTAATGGAGAAATGATGATTAGAAATGCAAAGAAAAATTCGAGTACTTTTAACACATAAAATTCCAAAAAAAGGTATAGAACTTTTAAAGAACCATTTTGAGGTTGTTATATTAGATTCTGGTAGTTCACCAGATATCCAATTGAGTAAAATCTTACCTACAGTTGATTATCTTGTCTCTCTTTTATCAGTGAGGATAGATAGCAATCTGTTAGGAAATTGTACAAATTTGAAGGGAATTGCGAATTATGCCGTCGGTTATAATAATATAGACGTCAATGTTGCAATTGAATGTGGTATACCAGTAACTAACACTCCAGATGTTTTAACTAATGCTACTGCAGACCTAACTTGGGCTTTAATTCTTGCAATTACACGTAGAATAGTTGAAGGGGATCAAGAATGTCGACAAGCTGTATTTTCAGGATGGGCACCTGAGTACATGCTAGGGTATGAATTATCTGGGAAAACTCTTGGGATCGTGGGGATGGGGCGAATTGGTTCAGCGGTGGCTAAAAGAGGGACGGGTTTTGATATGAAAATTTGTTATTATTCTCGCTCGAAATCAAACAATCTACCCGAATCAATGAAAGTGACATACCTTCCGAAATTAAAAGAATTATTAGAATCTTGTGATATAGTAAGTCTCCATGTACCATATACAGACGAAACGCATCACCTTATTGGGGAAAATGAGCTGGATTTGATGAAAAATAACGCTTTTCTGATTAATACATCGCGCGGGAAGGTTATTGATGAAGTAGCTCTAATTAAAGCACTAAGTGAAAGTAAAATTGCTGGTGCGGGTCTAGATGTCTACTATAATGAACCATTAATTCCCAAAGAGATGCGCGAATTGAAGAATATAGTATTAACTCCCCATATTGGATCTGCAACGAAACAAGCTCGTGAAGCAATGGCAATCATGGTTGCAGAGAATATTATTGCAATCGAAAAGGGATTAATACCCCCCAATTTAATACCTGAAATGAAAAAAGAGAATTTGAAAGGAAATCATTGAACTTTACTTAGATTTCCTTTACAATAGGGGCAAACTCTGATGCCAGTTTTTCCGATGTCATCATAACAATTCGCACAAACCATTCGTGAACATTGATCACATTGGTAAGCAGAGTCAGTTGAGGGATGCTGCTCATTGTCTAATTGACAAAAGAAAGATTTTCTTTCATCAGGGAAAAATTTGTGAGATTCGGACTTCTGCTCGACTGGTGTTCCACAATTCTTACAGAAACGACTATCTGACTTCAAAGTATCACCACAATTTTTACACCATTTAGAATTTGCAGGAGTTGTCGCTTTAGGTGTACCATAGTCACGCCCATGAAGTTTAGCCCCACAATTTGTACAAAAGACATCACTTGGTCTATAAACCGCTTTACATCGATGACACTCAGTCTTTTGAGGTGACGGGGCCGTAGTAGTTGTAGCAGTCTGTGTTGATGATGTACCTGTACTCGTGGCTGCTGCAATTGCACTTTTCTTAGAACTTTTTCTTTGAACTACTGCCACTATGAGAACTAGGACAACAATAAAGCCTATAATGAACAAAACTGGCCTTGCATCCTTCCAATGGTCTTCGTAAGTCACTTCTGTATTATACCGAACCTCAAAAGTAATGTCTACAGATTCTTCAGAGTTGACAAATGGATTCATATATATGAAGAAATACCAGGTGCCATCTCTGGGCACAGGAAATGTATCAGATTGTCGATCCTCGACATCTTCAATATAATACTCAGCTGCAGAGATATCAATATTGTCCGTGGCAACATAATCTACTACAAAATCTATCTGAATTGGTGAAGCCGTCGGGTTGTACCATACTAAGTACCAATCTTGGGCATAGGTAACCACAAAGTTATTCTCATAGGATTCAGAGCCAGTGTAGGAATCCTCGGGTATTATTGTCTCCCAATTGTTCCAACGATTAAGGGCATTTGCATCAGCAACAAAGAATTCGATATCACCGCCTAAGGTCACGTTAAATTGGTAGGTTAATTCAGAACCAGGCTTTAAGAAGTACCCAATGTATTCATAGTCATGATCAGCCTGAACAACTATACTTTCAGAATAGCTCCCAGATAAGTCTTGGTCTTGCGGTAAATTCTCAAACGGTTGATCCCAAATTAAAAACGTCACCTTAGACGTTGCTTCGACACTATAATCGATTATTTGATCTTCTTGCATCGGTTCTCGTTCATACCAGTACTCATTATACCAAATAGTCTGTGTATCCTGATATGTGACTGTTCCAGTTGCATTACTACTAGCAAATGGATAAGGAATAAAGGCCATACCAATTATTGGCAAAATTACAAGTAGGGCAATGATACCAAACACTGCACCACCACCCCAATAAACAGGTGCATAATACCATCTTCGGTATGGATATCCCCACCACCAATTCCAATGCCACCATCGACGATACCATGGCCGATAATAACCACCCCAATAACGTCGATGACGTCTGCGATGATAATTTCTTCCTGGACGAGATCGTGGAGCCCGGGAAACAGTTCGACGAGAACCAGTTCGGCCAAATGGACGTCCTGAGCTTCTTACTGAGCCTACTCGGAAGCTTCGGCTTCCACCTCGGAAACCTCCACCTCTAAACCCACCACCACCGCGAAAACCGCCCCCTCCGCCGCCTCGAAATCCACCACCACCACGAGGCATTTTTTTATTCCTCCTCGGGTGTGGCGGACGTTTCGCGGAATACAAGGTCACGAGAAACGGCTGCGAGTAGACAAATTATGGCTATAACTGAGAATAACAATCCACCAAAATCAATTTGAGTACTAGAAACACGTAGGACATCCATCAGAATGAAAGAAACAAAGAATAGCCATTCTACTATAATTCCTAACAGACCTAATAATGTACCAATAGCATGCCAATTTCGATTGACTTTAATCATCTTATAATCTGCATATGCCCATTGGAAAATTGCATAAATGCTTACAAGACCAAGAACGATAAATAAAACCCCAAAGATTGACAGGGAAAGCCATAAAAAGTTAAATTGACCTTGGATGTCTGTATATCGGATCCAAAAACTAGCTCCTCGAGCCTCAAAAAGATAGTACGTGGCTGTGAAACCCCCTTGGCTTGCAATCGGTGCTTTTAGGTAACCAACAATACCTATAAGGGGAGCAAAAATCCCGAAAAATAGGTATAACACCGACATAAGAATGGTAAAACTATAATTTGCAAATCGAGGATTAGAAACAGGTATAAGGCCTTTTTGGTCTTCATACTTTTCAGGTAAAAATCCCCAGCAATCAGTTATCGTAGCAACTCCGATTACTTCATTATTTTCTACAACAGGAACGACTGATACATCTAAGTCTCTCATACGAGCAAAAGCATCGGATACTGTTGTATTTTTTGTGACTGGGTCAATTGTGTACATAATCTCGGTTACTTTCGACTTATCCACGGATAACCCTTCTGCAACCAAGCCAGTTACAATATCAAAATCAGCTATGATGCCCTGATACATATTATCGTCATCAAGGACAACCAAATCCGGAATTCCTTTTTCCTTCATTTTTAATGCCGCTTCTTGTACTGAAGCATTGGCTGAAATTGTATCATACTCATCATCAATTGTTAAATCTTGAATTAAGAACTCTTTTTCTTTTGACAATGTGAAAACAAACCTCTAGCGGAAAGCATAGTTTCATTTCCAAATTAACTGGAGGTGAGGATATAAAGATTTCATTTATGGAACATATCCCGAGATGAATATGTAACTTAGTTGTAGGATAATGCGAGGAATTCATAAATGAATTATTGGAGGATGGTTATCAAAGACATTCTTAGTGGATGGTGAATTTTTGTTATTTCGAAGAGATAAAAAACTGTGGAAACGAGGCGAGGAGCTATTTGTGCAATTAGCAAAGGAATTACAAATAGCTTCAGCTAAACTAGCTGATGCAATTATTATTTGGTCAAATCATGAGAAAGATCCAGAAGCTCGATCAAAGATTATGCATTTAAAGGATGAAATTGTGAAAGCCGAACGTCGATGCGACGACATTAAAGAAGAGTTGATAGACACTATTTTCTCTAAGGGAGCATACCTACCGCAAGCAACAGAAGATAGACATCGGTTAGTCCGACATATGGATAATATTGTCAATAAAACAGAAGTAGTAATCCGTCGGCTTGTCGCTCGGGAGGATTTTCCACAGAGAATTCCCCATGAGATGCCGATTTTAGCAGAGAAAGTACATCAGTGCACTGATTTTTTACAAGATGCACTAAAATATGTTGATGCGGATCACGAGAAGGCAAGAAAATATGCAGGGAAGGTAGATAGTACCCGTGAAGAAGCGCGAGATTTAGATTTCCATATTTTTGGGAGGATAAATTCACCTGATTATGATGCCAAAGATGCATATTATTGCTATAAGATATCCGTTAGTTTGATTGTCGTTGCAGAAGCAGCTGAACAAACATCTGATTATATTCAAGTTATGACAGTAAAATATGGGCAATGAGGGCGCTCTTTGATTGAAGTTATCATTTTTCTTTTTGCCCTTGCCATGGCTTTCGCTGTAGCTTTTGCTGCAGGTACAAATGATGAAATGATGGCACCTGGTATTGCTTCGGGTGTATTTACATTGCGTACGGCTGTAATTCTTGGAGCTATCTTTAGTGTTCTAGGTGCGTTTCTTATGGGTGCACCTGTTGCCTAGAAAATAGGGAAAGATTTGATAGGAAATCGTGTTTTAACTGACCCTATGATAATTTCAATATTGATAGCAATGATAATCGTTCTTGTATCAACAAGTATAGCTGAGGGTTTACCTATCTCAACCACACAATAGGTGATTGGTGCGATAATTGGTGTATGTGTAGTTGCAGGATTGAAATCCCCAGAATGGGGTGTTTTCTCAGTTGATTATTGGCAACTTACAGAAATTGCTGCAGGCTGGATTTTAAGTCCAATAATTGGATTTTTTGCTGCTTCAACGGTTCAGTTCTGGTTACAGCGATTCGAGGAGACTTATTTTACCAAAAAACTGGAAGACATTGAAGAAAAGGATATAGATGAGGAACAAGCGGTAGGGTTTCAAATGACCGAGCGAGAACGTTTAGATCGCGTTTATACATATCTGCTTAGTTTTTTTTTAATACTGAGTTCCGCATCTCGAGCTGGGAATGATGTCGCGAACTCTATCGCCCCAGTTTTATCATTACAGATTCTAAATGATAGTACCTCTCCTGGAACCTTTACTGAATATTTAATGATTATTGGGGGGGTGGGGATGGCTTTGGGTTTAATCTTGGTTGGTTGGAAAGTTATCAAAGTTGTTGCGAAGGAAATCGTTTCAATGAATGCAGGTTCGGCTTTGTCGGCCATGGTAGCTGTGACGCTAGTTATGACAATAGGAACATTGGCTGGTTTTCCATTAAGTGGAACCCATGTTCTTATAGCCGCAATGATTGCCGTTGGTTGGGCTGAAAGATTACCAATTCAACGAAAAATGGTGAATACAATTGTTATTTCTTGGGTAGTCACCGTTCCAGTAACTGCAGTACTTGGAGCAATTATCTGGTTTGCCGTTGATTGGATATATGTTGCATTGAGCTTTGGGATGTAACCTCTTCTCTTTTAGTCTCCGTTCAACAAAGATCCAAGGGAAGTGATAATTTCCTCTGTCGGTAAGTCACGAATCCTTATGGTTGAAATTCGTCCTAAAGACCGACCATTAGTATGACGATTTTCCACTTCTTGTTGAATTAAACCAAGTCGACCTAAATCCTTTAGATATGCCCATACTTGTGTTTGCCGTCTACTACGTATACTTGCTTCTTCGCACACCCTTTCGTATTCCCCTTTTACTTCGAGAGTAGTTACAAATGACTGATTGCAAACCGAAAGAAGACGGGCAATACTGAGCAACACAAGTTTTTGGTGGGTGTTTAAATCATCAATTATTGATTTTTCAATTGGTAGTACTTCCACAACTGCTCGTCTAACATGCTCTGTACTAAGTTTTTTTTCTCCCTCGGCTTCACAAATTTTTGCAGTTCTCCAAAGAAGTTCAATAGCAAATCTAGCATCACCTTTTTCTTCTGCAAGACTGGCAACTGTATCTAGTAGCTCATCGCTATAACTATCTTCACATAGCCCCAGCTCTGCTCGGGTTGCTAGTATATCGAATAGTTGATACCGAGTGTATGGGGCAAATGTAATATAATTGCGACCTAAAGATGAAGCGGTGGAAGTATCTAAATAATAACGGAAATTCTTATCCCGAGTAATCGTGAGAAGATTAAAACGGGACTCTAAACGGTCCTGAGAAAGCTCGAATTCTTCTCTAATAATAGGTGATTCTTCTAATCGGGAAAGAGAATAAAGAAAGTCAGTCCTTTCCTCAGGTAACAGGTAATCAATTTCGTCTAAGACAAGGAGCACTGTTAAGTTCTGTTCATATAGTAAGAGGGTGAACATTCGTAATAATTCATCTACACTAAACCCTCTCAAGGGAAATCCTGACACTAGATATCTTAGGATGGTTGTTAGAATGAGATGTGGAGTTTTAGTCTTCCTACAATTAATATGAAAATATCTAAATCTCGGCTCTCCATGATCACGATTTTTAGCTATATAAGTTGTCAATTCAGTTCCAAAAGCATGGGAGATGACAGTTTTTCCAGTCCCCACTGGTCCATAAAGAATTACTTTCTTTGAAGAAGCAGTCGGACTTGTGATGATAGATTTAAAATATGAAACAAGGGCTTTCATTTCATCTTCCCGATGCCAGATAGAATGAGGTGTATATGAAGATGTAAACACTTTTTCTCCTTGATTTACATCACCATCATCTTCGCGAAAAACTGTTGGATGAGAACCAAAAAGATCTGAAAAAGAGTAATTTTTATTGGTATTCATTTTTTCAACTCAAGGAAACCCCAATGCTTTACCGCGGGGTAGTTGACTTTTTCAACTCGAACAGAATTAAGTCGGGTTCAATCAGAAAGTTACCTTTTAATTCGGTATTAAGTGAATATATTGTCGCTTCGTAAAAAAGTCTTAAGGACACAGTTATTAAAATCAAATAGTAACTAAATATGGGTTAACCGCAGATAGATGGTTGAGGAGTAAGTATAAGTGATTTAGAGTCAGGAGAATTCCCGTAGTGTGTTGATGTTTCTGGATTTTCTTTCGTAAATAGAGTTCAACGAAGTTTTACGGAGCTTTTGTCAGAACCACCAGATGAGATATCTAAAAACAATTACTAAGATTCTTCTTTGCTTTTTTCTAGATAATTGTTATTCAATAGAGAGTAAAATGAAAGTGATTAACAAGGACTTATTCTAAAACTACCTCTTGGAGTGAGAGTGACTTCCTCGAAAATGACAAGAATAAACCAGAATATCTATTTAACTGCAGAGTTGCAAATATATGAACGAAATCCTGTAATTACCGCATTTCTTGCTGGGATAACTACTTGAAACTAAATCTTTGTTCTTCTCTTCCAAAGATCAGACATATTTTTTTTGATTTACCTAGTAGAGTCCATTGAATTACGATTAAGCAAAAAATCATTTGGATAATATGCTCTGTTTAGTTAAAACGATGTGTGAATCATGTCTTATCATCTCATATGAAATCTACGGTGTGATTTAGGATGCCACCCCGCAAGAAAAAATCAAATAATGCTAAGAATGAAATTGTTGAGGAAGAAGGTGTGTTGGAAGGTACAATGTCAGAAAATTCCACTTCTGTTCCTAATGTAGCTACTAATAATGAAGCATCAACGGGAAGTATTGATGATCTTCCAGGTATTGGTCCTGCAACCGCAAAAAAACTGAGGGAATCAGGTTTT
The DNA here is from genome assembly GCA_019057635.1 of Candidatus Heimdallarchaeota archaeon. Lineage (GTDB taxonomy): Archaea > Asgardarchaeota > Heimdallarchaeia > Hodarchaeales > Hodarchaeaceae > Hodarchaeum. The sequence goes on along the minus strand of DXJL01000104.1, from coordinate 55,672 downwards.
GGAACACTGGAATCACTCGCTACGGTGAGTATTGGCCAGTTAGTTGCAGTGGGGAATCTTGGAGAAGCTACTTCGAGTAAAATTATCCAAGCGGCGAGAGATTCACTTAATTTCGGCTTTGTATCTGCAGATGAAATATTAGAACGCCGACGGAACATGTTAAAGATTACTACTGGTTCAGCATCGTTGGATGACCTTTTCGGAGGTGGGATTGAAACTGGTGCAGTTACTGAACTTTATGGGGAATTCCGAACAGGAAAAACTCAATTAGCTCATCAATTATGTGTTGCTGCGCAGCTACCGCGTGAATTAGGAGGATTACGTGTTGATGGTCCAATAAAAGTAATTTATATCGATACTGAAGGTACGTTTCGGCCTGAACGTATTTTAAATATGACTAAGAGATGGGAAGGTGATTTGGATGTCAAACAAGTCTTAAAAAACATTATGCATGGCCGTGCATATAATAGTGACCATCAAATGGTTCTAGCTGAAAAAGCAGCTCAAGATAGCCAAACAGAGCCAATCGGATTGGTCATAGTTGACTCCTTAATTGCACATTTTCGTGCGGAATATATCGGCAGAGGAACATTAGCTACCAGACAACAAAAATTGAATCAACATATCCATACATTACTAAAAATGGCCGAAGTCGGAAATATGGCAGTCATTCTCACTAATCAAGTCCATTCTAAACCAGATATGTTTTTTGGTGATCCAACTTTGCCTGTTGGTGGACATATTGTAGCTCATGCAAGTCAGACTCGTGTTTACCTTCGAAAATCCAAGGGTGAACGCCGGATTGCTCGAATTGCCGACTCACCTCTTTTGCCTGAAAATGAAACAGTATTCGCAATCACTGGCGATGGTATTATCGATGTGAACTAGCCTGCCATTTCTCGGTTTTTAGGGAGATATGAATTTTCCTTGAAAACCACCTTTTCTCTGGGATATCTGTCCATATTTGTCTCTATTTGTCCACAGAAATATTGACTATTGTCAACCCTTGTACCAAACCGAGTGTAAATTGTGGGCTATAGAAAAACTGAAGTACGAATTCTTCTTTCGGAACTCTTAAATTTAAGTTGCCTACCAAATCAAATTATGAAATTTAGACTAATACGAGTTTATAAATAGAGTAAAAAAGGGTTAATCATGGTAAGTAAGAACCCTTCATTTCTCATTACAGGGCCGAGCAAGTCTGGGAAATCTACCTTATGTCTAGAAATTTTAAATCATATTCAAAACCATGAACTCTCTGCTGGAGGGGTTATCACCATCCTGAACACAGTGAGATGTTTTTATTTAATTCAAAGCGAAGAGAAAATTTCATTTGAGGCTAAAAATCACGAATCCTCAGTTTCTATTGGGAAATTTCGAATTAGTGAAAAGAACATGCAACTTGCGCTACAACATATTTCTAGTGGACAGGATTGTGCATACCTTTTCATCGATGAAATTGGCATTTTGGAGATGGATGGAAAAGGGTACTTTCCTGTACTTGAAACAGCCCTTACTCGACCTCAGGGGAATATAATAGTTCTTCGTGAATCGATTTTTGATGATTTTCTATCTGAATTTAGTTTAAAATTTGATTACGAAGTGCTTCGATGTAGTTTTGGTAAGAACCAGTCTCTCTTGAACCAAGTGAAAAGAAAAATAGATAAGACTTCTCAGGGGAAGTAGACTCACCAGTATTGACATTTACAAAATTGTTTAATAAGAGTTTAATCGTCTAAAATCCTAGTTATGGAGTTCATTCCCTTTGGTCACAGAAAAGTACATAGGTGCTATTGATCAGGGTACCACAGGCACAAGATTCATGATTTTTGATCACGAAAGTAATTTGGTTAGTTCGCACTACAAAGAACATCAACAAATCTTTCCTAAACCTGGGTGGGTAGAGCATGATCCTCTGGAAATATGGAAAAATACGGATTTCGCCATACATAAAGCCCTGCAATCTGCTAAGTTATCTATTGATGATTTAAAAGCTATTGGTATAACAAATCAGCGAGAAACGACAGTTGTTTGGAATAAAAATTCTGGAATCCCGATTTGTAATGCCATCGTCTGGCAGTGTACTCGTACTAATGACATCTGTGAATCGTTAAAGAGGGAAGGATTAGAAGATGAGATCAAAGCTCGAACTGGTTTAGTTACAGCAACTTACTTTTCAGGTCCCAAAATTCAATGGATCTTAGATAATGTAAGTAAATCACGCTCAAAAGTTACAAATCAACAGCTTCTTTTTGGGAATATTGATACATGGATTCTATGGAATTTAACTGGAGGGATTAAAGGTGGAGTTCATGTCACAGATTTTTCAAATGCGTCTCGTACAATGTTGATGAATTTAAAAACACTAAAATGGGATGATGAGCTATTAGAAATTTTAAAAGTTCCTCGATCTATGTTACCTGATATTCGTCCTTCTAGCGATTCAAATATTTATGGATACGTATGGAAAGCCGAAGGAAAAGGTCCCCCTATATGTGGTGACTTAGGAGATCAACAAGCAGCCTTGTTTGGACAAACTTGTTTTGAAAGTGGAAATGCAAAGAACACATACGGAACTGGTAACTTCCTTCTTATGAATACTGGAAAAAATATTGTTCAATCGAAATCAGGATTAATTACAACGGTTGGCTATGGAGTTGGTAACGAAATCACTTATGCGTTGGAAGGAAGCATTGCGATAAGTGGAGCAGCTGTACAGTGGTTAAGGGATCAATTAGGTTTTTTTTCAACGGCCAAGGAATCTGAGGAATTAGCATCTTCGGTTGAAGACAATGGAGGAGTGTATTTTGTCCCTGCATTTGTTGGACTATTTTCCCCCCATTGGGATATAACTGCGCGTGGAACAGTCGTGGGGCTAACTAGAGGAAGTAACAAAGCACATATCACCCGTGCTGTATTGGAATCTATCGCATTTCAATCTGTAGATGTTTTCGATGCCATGGAAGTAGATAGTAAAGTTAAGTTATCTAATTTAAGAGTAGATGGAGGGGCATCAAAGAATAGCTTGTTGATGCAATTTCAAGCGGATATTTTGGGGATTGAGTGCATTCGACCAAGAATTGAGGAAACCACAGCTTTAGGAGCCGCATACGCAGCGGGGTTAGCTGTAGGATACTGGCAGGATTTAAGGGAGCTAAAGGAAACATGGGCTGTTGATAGGATTTTTAAGCCGAGTATGAGTGAGGATGAACGTAAAAAACACCTTCACTATTGGAATAAGGCGGTAACAAAGGCCAAAGCATGGGTAGATCCTAGTTAGAAGGGATTTCGACGGCTTCGGCTAATTCGATTACCGAATTAAATATCTTAGAGGGTTTAGTTAATTTTAGTATTTTTGAGGGGGCATAACCCGTTGTTAATCCAATTGTTGTGATACCAAGATTATTGCCTGCAAGAATATCTCCTCCTAGATCACCAACAATTGCGCACAAATATTTATGTTCTACAAGGTCAAATGATCTAATGAATTTTTCAATTCCCGCTTCCTTCGATTTTCCAAATTCTCCCTTAGCCAGAATATTTCTTTCTGGTATTATGCTACTGTCTTGAAAGTACTTAGATAAGAAAGATAAGATTTTTTTACGAGAAGTATAACTGATAATCCCAATTTGAACTCCTAGTTTCTTTAGTTTAATTATCCCTTGAATTGTCCCCTCTGTTGGTTTCGCAGAGGAGAAATGCTTAGAATGATTTTGTGAAAGATACCAAATTGCCTTCAGGGATCGAATAATACCAAATCCCATTTTTCGGGAAACTTGGTAGGAAGCCTTTATAATTTTCCATCTTACATTAGCATCTTCAGGTACTAATTTAGCCTCGATAATCTCACCCGCTAAGGAAATTGTTTTGATATGGTCTGTACCAAGATAATCAGCAATTAGTCCGAAATAAAATGATTTTGTGTCGACCAAAGTGCCATCGAAATCAAAAAGTATAGCTTTAAGTGATACAGGAGTTAAGTTAGACATATGATTCGATTCCATCAACTAGTTTGATAATATCCTGGTAAGGAAAAACTGTTTTTCATGATAGTCGTTTATTATCTTCCACATAGAGTAATTTTTTGTGTGATCTTAAAGGTTGGTGTCTTTTAGTTTTATTAATCCTTTCTGAGATCTGTTTTGTTACTAAAACTTCAACTCAATTTTACCTTTTCAAAAAACATCAAGTTTATTGCATTGATGAGAAAATGGCAAAAACATGCAGTTTGATCTTTCTAATCCACTAAACGGACTATCAAAGCTTAATACGAAGATATGGGATTCGCATGTTCACATATGGAGCGCTGATGCCTTTGAACCATTATTAAAGATTGGTAGGAAATATGGTGTGCATCGTTTCATGGGAATCGCTGCGCCTGATGTAAAAAAAACTTTAGAAGAGGATGGACACGACGATCTGATCAAGTTTGCTTATTATCTCCCGATTGATGCATTTGCCAAACATGAACCAGAGAGAATACTCACTGCTATTGAAGAAGCGCACTTGGAAAATTACTCGATGGTTAAGGTTTGGTTTGGTCCTAGATTCCTTGATTTTTTTGAAGCAGATAAACCATTTTCTCTTAATCTCCCAATTTTCGATCCAGCTTTTACATTAATTGAAAATTACCACATTCCAATGGATATTCATGTTGCTGATCCAGACATCTGGTATGCCACAAAATATCAAGACGTGGAGCGATATAGATCAAAAGAGCAGGCATTGAGCGAGTTTCGAGAAGTAATGAGAAATCATTTGTCTTTGAAATTAATTAGTGTTCATTTTCATAGTCTCCCAGAGAATTTAAAACAAGTTACTCAGGATTTACATGATTTTCCAAACCTCTACATTGACACGGCCTCAACTAAATGGATGATTAGGGAACTAGGGAATAATATCGAACGTACAAAAGAATTCTTTGAACAACATTACAAAAGGATACTTTTTGCAACAGATCTATCTGTTGGATGGGAAGACCGCGACGAAAAGTATCTAGCTACTCGTTATTGGGCCCAGAGGTTATTCTGGGAAAGTAACCACCAAAAAATTGAACTTCCTTTTCCTGATGAAGATAATCCAAATTCCCCGACATACATTAATGGCTTGAATCTTTCAGATAAGATCTTGGAACATTTTTACTGGAAGAATGCAGAAAAATTCTTTAATTTAAGCAAATAAAAGTGGTTCGAATTAGAATGGCTAAAGGTTTTAATATTGTACAAATCGGTTTAGGTCCAATGGGTAAACTTATTACCAGTTTGCTAATTTCTCGTGAAAATATCAATCTTCTAGGGGTTGTAGATATTGATCCTCAGCTTGAGGGTCAATTATTAAGTGATGTTTTGGAAAATTCATCAGCTCCTCAAATTAAAATCCAAAAGAGCTTCAAACCAATATTGGCTAGTACCCAAGTTGACGTTGTTATCGTTGCTACGACCTCCTCCTTAATAAGTGCTGCATCTACTATCAAAGAGATAGTCTTAGAGGGGATAAATGTCATATCTATCTGTGAAGAGCTTTCTTATCCATATATTAACCACCCAGAATTGTCACAGGAGTTAGACAAATTGGCAAAGGAAAAGGGGTGTACTATTATTGGAACGGGTATTAATCCAGGATATTTGATGGATCTATTACCAATAGTGTTAACAGCTCCCTGTCAAGAAGTAGAAAAGATATCTATTACACGAATGATGAACTCATCTAAAAGAAGAGAACCCTTTCAAAGAAAGATTGGTACGGGTTTGTCACCGAGTGAGTTTCAAGATAAAATTAAGAAGAAAGAAATAACTGGTCATGTAGGATTAAAAGAATCAATTCAGATGATTATCGGAGCATTAGGTTTATCTTACGGAAGGATTGTAGAATCACTCCCTGAACCCATACTTGCTACACAGGATTTCATGACTTCCTATGGTAAATTAATTCAAAAAGGGGATGTTTGTGGCTTGAAAAGTAACGCTACTCAAATAAATTTGGATAAAGGAGAAATTTTCATCTCAATGGATTTTATTGCCTTCGCTGGGGATCATGAGGAATATGATAGTGTTAATATACAAGGAACGCCTAATATCAATCAAAAAATAATTGGAGGCGTACATGGTGATCTTGGTACAGCAGCTATGGTCGTAAATTTAATTCCACAGGCATGTAATTCCAGTGAAGGACTCTATACAATGAAAGATATTCCCGTTCCTCGCAATACTAGCAATGTGTGGAAAGGATAATTAAAAATATTTGCAGGATCACCAATCTGTTAGCGAATATTTTTGCTGCAGTTTCTACATAAAAGTCTCATGACTAAATTTGTCAGACAACTATTTAGAAAAATAGTTATGGACTGGATGAGTCACACATCTACTATCCGGCAGGTTAGCAACAAGAGAATGTATGCTTTCCGTTGGGACTACTTGAAACACATCTAGTTTTGACATCCACAACATCAATAATTTTCAACATATTTGGGGCAATGCTCTCTTGCCTTTGACGGGTAACTCGTCTAACGAAGTTACAAGAGATTATGACCTTGGAGCTAAGGAAGTATTTTTTTCATCACCTCAAGGTTGAAGATGTGAGGGAGGGAGACCTTTTAAGGTTGTGAGAGAGAGAGGTCAGCGAATATGAAGAAAATCACTTTGTCGGACAAAAATGACCATGGATGAATCGAATGAATCCAAATTACGAAAATATGGGTTAGAATTTATTAAGGATTTAGCGAAGGATAGAAAGATAGCAATTCAAACATTGGGAGTGTCATTCAGTGGATTCAAAAATGACCTACTGAATCGGTCGAATATCATCACACGACATGAAGATCGAGTATATGTTGATTCATTGTTGAAATCACTTGATGATGATGTTAATAGGTCTATCGAGAGCCAATTAACACGTATTACAATGTCTTCATTTAATTGGATAAAAAATATGTTAATCCAAGATGTTACGTTCGATGACACAGGTGCAAACGAAAAATTTACCAAATACGACCGAGAAAGGCTAAAAAATCAAACTAATGATCTGTCCCGATTGAATCATATAAATGAATCCTTGCAAGAACAATTAAAGATGAAAGAGAAAGAGTATGCTGAAATTGAGTCAAAATTCGACAGTTATCAAAAAGAAATGCAGAATCTTATAATCGAAGAGAAAACCAAAAATGAAGATTTATCATTTCAACTGGAAGAAACTGTAAACGAATTGAGTGAAAAAACAAGTAAGTTAGATAATAAAGGTGAAAATTTCGTTACGCTAGAAGAGAAAAATGCCTCCTTACAGATGGAATTAATTGACAAAACTGCTGAAATTTCCCGATTAAACTCTCTTACGGATTCTCAAGCATCGGAAGCAATGGAAACTTGGGCCAGTGCATATTCTGAACAACAGGAAGAATATCAGAAGCTAATACAAGAGCAACAAGAAAAATACAAATTTAAAAACGAGCAGTTCCAGATCTCATTAACTAAAGTTAAACAAGAATATGAAGAATCAGCTAAAACGCGCTTAAGAGATAACACCAAACAATTCCAGGCGGAAATAGAAGAACTACAAGCTAAACTGGTAGAAGCTCAAACAAAGAAAGCTGATATCTCGAAAGAATTGCATACTCAAATTACAGAATTATCTGCAAGAAATGCTTCACTTGAAAATAACGCAACACAAATGGATGTACAGATAACGGAGCTCGTAGAGCTAAATGACAATATATCCAAAAATTTAACAGATTATAAAATAGAAATAGATAAAGTAAACGCAGAATTAGAAGAAGCTAGGGATCGTGAATCAGAAATAAAGCTAACAAAGATCACAACTCAAACTTTGAACAGAGTTAGAAATATTAATGATTATATTGAACAAGTTCTATCCCTTTCTAACTATGCACCGATTACAATCCTTATTAGAATGAATGGGGAAATGAGCTTAGATGCCTTAGCCAAAAGTGTTGGTATGGATCCAATCGTTTTAGAAAACCAGCTTAAGCCGTTACATCAGCGTGATCTAATCGACTTAAAACATGATGGACGAGTTGTTGCCAACATACCCACCTCTGATTGATCCACTATAGACACATGACCCACAAATCTTATTTTGTAGACAATCGTATATGATAAAATTAATGAGAAAATTCCTTTGTGACTTCTGCAAGATCCATCTTGACTCCTTGTATTATCGCAGGAATCTGTGATATAAGGACAATTAATAATACACCAAACCATAAAATAATCCAGGTTTGGGGTGTAACTATGATCCTGAAGTAAAAAGTTCTTAAAGCATTACTAAGAATCCAATCTGCAAGTAAAAGACCAGGAAGAATTCCACCGAGGATACCCATTATTGTTTGGAAGACATTTTCAATTGTAATGATGAATAGGAATTCTTGATCCGATAAACCAAGTGTTAACATTGTGGCACTTTCACGTGCTCGTTCTTGAAAGTTTATGTGTATAGTTGTGAAAATTGCAGCTCCTGCTAAAATACAGGCAAAAATAATGAAAATGGTTACAATTACATTGAAAGCAGTCATAGTGAGGTTGACTGATGTTCGGAAATCGTACCCAAAAGTAATAGAACGTATTTCACTAAGAGAACTGATCTCTGTTTTTATATTTTCTAAAATAGTAAGATTGTTTGGATTTTTTACCTTTAGAATTAACTTGGAATAAGGAGATAAGTCAATGTCAAGATGAGAATTTTTGAAAATATCAATACCCATTGATTCTGTAAGAGTTTGTACAGTGGTATAAGCTACACTGCCCCATATCTCTTCAGATACTCCTGTTACCGTGATATCTGCATTCCTAAGGTTAACACCTTCCGAGGTCTGGGAGAATGATAAGCGTTCTTTGTTTCGGGTGATGAGTGAATATATTTCATCTAAAGTCTCATTTCTAGCACGCTCTTCACCAAATGTAAACCATATATTCCATGTTGCATTAGCAATTTCAAAAGCAGAATTCAAATAAGGAATTCTTGGATATCCATAAGATAAAATACTGCCTGTAGAGGAACCTAAAGTCCTAGCTAGACCAGAAGTGAGTATAAGACTGCTGTTGGGTAATAATTGATCTCCTTTCGAAGTCCATTGAAAATTGTGAGCTCGAGGAGATGAGGAGTTCCATGCTATGATTAGAGCTTCTTCCTTTCGACTACTTGTCTCAAGTATAGAGGGAAGCTCTAAAACTGGATCTACTGACTCAACACCTGGTAGTTGTTCAATAAAAGCAATATCATCTAGTAATCCAAGGTCTGCAAATTTAAAACCATCATAACTAACCGTTAAGTGATACGGTGATGTTTCAGAAAATTGTTTGGAGATTCCAGTGTTTATTGAATCGTTAAATGCACCTGATACAACTAAAATCATCACAGAGGCAGAAATCGCGAATATCGTTGCAATAGTGCGCGATCTTTGCCTAAAAAGATTACGAAGAGGAATTGTAAAGCGGATACGAAATGATCGAATCCTTAATAACTTCTCAATGAATGAAAATCGTCCCTTTCCGACTGTGATATTCCCCTGAAGTGCCTCTCGTGGTGAAATTAAATTAGCTTTAACAGCGGGGATTAGACCACTGATAAATGTCACTGATACCCCGATGAAAAATGCACTTAGGATTACTTCTAGTTGTAATTCCACCGAAATAATGGCTGGAAAACCCATGAAGTAGGCATATACCCAGGTTATACCTCCAGATAATAAAATTCCCAAAATTATTCCTACGAGACTCCCTAAAATCCCCAGTATTAGGGAAAAAGAGGTATAATGGAGAAGAATGTCATTGGGTGTATAACCAAGACTTGAAGCAATTCCGATTATTCGACGTTGACTTTGTACTAGACGATTTAAAGTAATAAAAATGGCAATGCTTGCTACACCAAGAATTAGAATAGGTAGGACAATAGCAATTTTATTGATTTCCTCTAAATCCATATTAATTGCCCAATTCGAGACCTGGTATTCTTGAAAAATAGGTGGTGCAAACGAATTGGTGGTGTATAGATTAAGCTCTCTATAGAAGTTAGAAACTATTGAAGAACGCGCTTCATCGTGTAAATCATCTGCTAATTTAATTATAATATTATTTGCTAGATCAGTGAGATTAGTATATTCTTGTAAAGCTCTTAAAGGTAGATAAATATTACCAAATCGATTATTGGGTAAAAAATCATGACGTGAAGGAATTACAATTAGTGATTCTGGATTATAAACAATACCTTGAATAGTAAGATTAAATTCCTGTCCGTTTATCTTAGTTTGGAGTGAATCATTGACATGCAAATCGTAAGTACGAGCATAATGAGCTTCTAAAAGGATCGAATTATTCACTGGATTAGGATTTTCCATCCCTTCTGTAAAAATAAATCCATTAACCATCTCAGTTTGAGAGAAAGTCCAGTCAATTCCAATAGCTCGTCCAGCAGTAAGCTGAAAACGAGTACCGTCTTTAGTTTCAATTGACGAATTATATCCTGATGCGGCTAATAGACGAAAATTTATTGTACCGACTTCAGGGTTCTGTTTAGAAAAATTTTTGACGAATGACTCAACTTCTGAGATATTAAACCATATATCAGAGTGTGTATTTATTTCCACATCAGCAAAATTAGTAGTTGCATATATTCTATCCAAAGAAGCATATAAATTCGTATATCCCATGGTGAGAGTTACATAGGAACCTACTCCAAAGATACAAAGGAAAAATAAGGCTGAAAACAACAACTTTTGCTGTTTGATATCTCCAATCAGTTTTTTACGCCAATATTGAGAAAGAAAATTCATATTCTTCGTCCTTTTTGTCATATCTTACCATATGAGATTGTCAAGATCTTCCTTGGGTATTTGATCATAGGTTTCTACCCCTCCCATTTGAAGAGAAATTACATAATCAGCAATTTTTGCAAGTTGACTGTTGTGAGTAGCAATGATGAATGTTTTCTGAGTTTGTTTGTTTAATTCTTTCATTAATTTAAGAACTTTAATCCCTGTACGAAAATCTAAATTTCCTGTTGGTTCGTCAGCTATTATAATAGGAGGATCTTTAGCTAATGCCCTCGCAATTGCAACTCTTTGTTGTTCTCCCCCACTCATTTGGCTGGGAAAGTGATTGGCTCTGTGAGTTAATCCAACCTTTTCAAGCCATCCCAAAGCTGTCGAGTGAATGTCTCTTGTATCGTAGGAAATGTTTCCAGATGAATTGGTAACACCTACTAATGCAAGACCGAATTCAACATTTTCTACTGCAGTTAAGGTTGGTAAAAGATTAAAAAACTGAAATATAAACCCAATCTTGTGTCTTCGAAATTGAGCACGTTGTTTTCGGGTCAGGAATGAGATATCAACTCCTTCAATTAGAATTCTTCCTTTAGATGGGGTATCAATCGCACTTATTATATTTAATAATGTACTTTTTCCAGTACCAGAGGGACCTATCAGAACGACAAATTTCCCTCTATCAATCTCTAAGGAAAGGTCCGATAGTGCATTAACTTGGACTTCTCCCATTGTATAATATTTGGATACATTCTCAAGATTAATTAAGTTCACAACTGACACCGGATCACACTCCCCTAAATTCTAGGATAGAATTTTAATAATTATCTCCTGAAGATTCTAAAATATGGCTTGGTGTTGAAAATGAAAGAAGTTAATGAATTAAAGCTCAAAGTAAATGGTAAGTCTATTGGCCTCAAACAGTTTGTTCAAGACTTTATTGGATACTCAACTTTTGGAATGGTAAGTTCATTACGTATAAAAGGAATGGATATTCAAAAAATTTCTCTGGAAATTGAATACGGGGAAAAAGAATAAAGTATCCTCAAGGATATGCGCTCTTGAGGAGTTTCAGAATATAAATTGGATAATGTGAAATCACTCAGAACTAACACATTTAACTTTTTCATTACCAATTAAATTGTGATACTTCTTATGTTGCTCAAAACTTTGGTTTTCAGCCATATGTTCTAATCTATGCTCGAGACTCTCGAGTAATACGTGCTTCAACATATTTTCCTTGTCGGTAAATTCTAAATCGAACACTGTAAAAACAGAATCGAAGAAGTTAACTAGTTCTTCTGGTAATTTAATATCATAATTCATATTTGTCAAATCCGATATTCTAATTGAACTCAGCGGTGTAGAAAATTCGTTTTAAAACGGGTCGATACGAGATTCAACGAAATTTGTTAAATGTGAATACAAAATCCGTTAATAGGGTGGTTCGTATATTTGAGATGGTGCAAATTCGGAATTTAGCTCTTCTTCTTCAATGAAAATTACTAAAATAATGTACAAAATGAGACTTGATCCATAGAAAAAAAATGTGATAATAAATCCTATTCGAACGAGGATGGGATCAATACTGAAATGTCTTCCTAAACCTCCACACACACCTAATATCCACCGATCGTTTCGACTTCGAAACAATTTGGGAGGTGTTACGTTACTACGAGCGGAATAGTCTGATGTACGCCTAGGTCTTGGACTATAGGATGGTTTCTCCTGTTTTATTTCACTTCCACAGTTACTACAGAAAATATCATCTTGAACAAGCTTTTCACCGCAGTTAACACAATAGTCTGGCATCTTGATACGACTCTAAAAGACAATATCGCTATTATCATCTAACTATAACCAAATATCCTTTTTAACTTTCTCTTCGAGATACATCACATAATAAAAAACAAGCTGTTTTAAGAATATAGGAAGCTAGCATAATAAATGAAATCTTTATCTAAAGGCCCAGAGGATGTTACTAATGAAATATGGAAGTATTTTGAGTTTATTAGCCATCCTCACACTTTATTACATGTTTTTTCTCTTGATGATCTTCTTAAGCATCCAGAAAAAGCCAGCTTCAGAAAGCTTTGGGAGCTTATTAAGCACAATAATTTGAATTGTTTTCAAATCGAATTACAGATACAAAAACAAAAATTAATTTTCTTTTACTTGGATCTAGAGACGCCGTTAATATTTATCCCTTTACTGAAAAATTCAATAGATTATCAAAGTTATTCTCTCTTCTTATCAGTTACAAAATCGATACGGTCACAACTTGCCACTCATTATAATCAAGAAATTGAACGAATTCTAATCAATATTGATAATGAATTAGAAGAGAATACATTTCTTGTTTACAAAACAGAGGAACAACAGGGGGGAATGAGGGACTTGATAACACTAAAAAAAGGAAGAAAAAAGCGTCCATTTGGTATTTTGAACAAAAAAAATAAGTTAAACTATCTTACAGGCAGAGAATGGCTTCGAATGACCAAGTCTTGGATAATTGTTCGCCCTCCTCCTCGTAAAAAGAACGAAATTCTTCATCCTGCGAAATTTCCAGAAATTTTAGTCCGTAAGTTTATCACATTTTTCACAAAACCTGGAGAGCTAGTTGTAGATCCCTTTTTAGGAAGTGGTAGTACAGTAATCGCAGCCAAGCAATGCAATAGAAATGCTGTTGGAATTGAGCTTGCAGAAAAATATGTGGGGATTAGCAATGAACGACTTGCCCAACTGGCGTCCCTTCCTTATAGTCCTCTTTATACAACAAAAGAAAAAGGAGAATGGGAAGTAATCCACGCTAATAGTTTGAAGTTATACGAAATTTGGGAAAAATACGGATTTTCTGAGATTGATTTCGTTATCACCTCTCCCCCATATTGGAGTCAACTAGATCGTACAGAAATGCGTCAAAAAGATCGAAAAACAAAAGGGTTAGACACTAAATATAGTGAAATAAACCAACTCGATCTTGCTAATATTACCAACTACAAGACTTTTTTGGAGACCCAGAAAAGAGTTTTTCGTCAGATACATAACCTGATGAAACCTAAAGGATATTTAGTTGTCATTACGAACAATGTTTTTACTAACGGCAAGCTCTATCCGTTAGCTTACGATACTGCAACCACCTTATCAGAATCAGATTGGGTTTTAAAAGATGAAAAGATTTGGTTACAGGATGATAAACGCTTGCTTGCGTTAGGTGTCAATAACGCATGGGTAGGTAATCGTTGTCACATATACTGTTTAATTTTTAGAAAAGAATAGAAATTAAAGTTTTTTTTCCATAATTAAATATGGAAAAGTCTTCTCTGGAGGATGATCAGTGGATATAAGACGAAACCCTTTTTGATCAACAAATCCAGTTAATATACTAGGATTCAATCCGTAAGGAAGCTCGATACCATATTTAATGAAAAAGTCTTGACTAAAACTCACTTCATAATATTTCTCGCAAGGAAAAAAATCCATCGAATGGAGCCACGTACTAATTTCCTTATCTTCTCGGAAAGAAACCTCTAATCTTTCAATTTGACTATTCTTCTTAATCTTGGTAATTGCGTTTTCAAGTAGTTTAGTGGCAATTTTTTGGCGTCTATATTTCGGATGAACACCAATGAGGGATATTTGGCCACAATACTCTTCATCTTTACTACATAACTGCTCTGAAAGAGGTATCAATTCAATATCAAGGAAAGCAACAATTTTACCTCCATGAAGAGTAATTAGCTCGACAATAGGTTGTTCATACCGAGGTTTAATTTTTAGAATCATATCATAGTATGAGGAGGCATAAAAGGTCTCTTTCAAACATTCTAACCACTGTTCCTCGTAGTTGGGGGTATAATCCTTAATCTGTAAATCCAATCAGCTAATCTCCATTGGTTACGTAAGTTAATGCTTAATCTGAAATCCTTTTCTTATTTTTTGTTTACTGATTTCGTCTTGAGTGCATGGAGTATCAATATTTTTTGTAATACAGCCATTACAAATAAAAATATGCCATTTACCTGGGCAATTAATTTTCCAATAGGAGAAAACTCGAAACTTGGGGTCATTAGTAAGATTTAAATTACATAGAGCGCATTTTCTAATCATCTATTAGTTCTCCGAGGTTGCAACGCTAATTATTGTTAATTTTTCTTGAATTAAATCAATAAATTCAGTTCTCGCACCAGTGATAAACTTAAGGCTGCCAACAATTTCATGACCTCCTCCTTCAATGTTTGCATGTGGCATATCTTCGGCTAAAGTCCTTACGAGGTTAGGAAAATCGAGTTTCACATGTTGAGACCGAAATATGGCAAAATCTGGCCCTAATCCGATAGTCACTAATGGTTTTTTTGAATTTAGTCTACCAAGATGATCAAAAAGACTTCCTGTGATCTTTCCAGGGGGAGGATAGTCAAACCGACTAGCGAATTGCTCAACATCTAATATGGCTAATTGTATTCCATTGGGTAAGGCTGTTTCTTGACAATATTCGAGAGAGATGAGTAGTTGCTTTTCGAGAAGATCTCGGGCTTCTGTGGCTAACAACTTCACAAAAGCTAGCTGTCGTTCATCAGTTCCCTTGATTCCGAGTAGATCAGTCAGCAAAAGTCGGCCTGGTGAAAATTTAAGGAAATATGCTTGGTAATCTACAGCTATCGCAATATCAGATAAAAATGATTCAGTATAATTCCGTTGCTTGGCAAGTTCTAGGTATTGGTCGAATTCTTCCCCTTTAACTCGATCTCCGATACCTGCAATGGCTGGGATATGAATTATATTATTAGTAACTGCTGGGTTCACAAAACGAGCTAGCTCAACACCAAGCATACCCGTGCATATATTATAATCACCACCAGCATAATAATTATTCAAATGATTACTAATAACCTCTTGAACAGAAGCCGAAGGAAAATGATGATCAACTACCATGACTTCCATACCATAGGTTTGCAGAAGTTTATAAGAAAAGAGACTCTCTTCACTACTACCTGTATCAAGCATAATAACTAAGGGAAGTTTATCACCAAAGCGATTTTCATCTTCTAAAGCAAAATTAACATCTCGAACAGCATCTAAAGGGTCATAAAAGGGAGGTTTGTTAACTGTTCGCTTGATTAAATGACGTAATTTATCCTCATCAATCTGTTGATAAGTGTCTATCCATAGTTGACGTAAAGATAATTCTACTGCAATTCCTGCGGAAATTCCATCGCAGTCATTATGATGACGAATTATAATAGGTTGAGATTCAAAAAATGCCCTGCGAAGTCGTTTTGCAACGGCAATAAACTTAGGACGTAAAAGATTGAGAACGTTTGATTTCACTAAAAAATCAATGGATTTAGGTTCGCTTATTGAATCTAAGTGTGCTTTTAGCTTCTTGTTGAATGCATTTGAGTATGCTTTATCGACAATGAACATATCCGCAATTTCAATTTGCTCTGCTCCGCGATGAACATTAAATTGCCCTGCCACCTCTACAATATCACCGATGGCCATTTCATCAACAAAATCTAATCGAAACGCAGCGGCTTCAATATTTCCAGTCTCATCTAGTAATGTGAATACTTTTGGTCCATTGGGAATCTGACGAACATTCTCAATTCGGGCAATAAAAGAGAGGAACGCCCCTACGTCCCGTTTCTGATGAATTTTTTGCAAAGGAATAGAGTCATGCATTCTTGTGATAGAAAACTGAGATAAGTCAGTTATCTTAACTTCCTCAAATTCAAGTCTATCTCCCTTCATGTTTATTAATTTTATAATAACTGTATCATCTTTCTTTCCTGCAAAGCGTTTATTCCTTACTAATCCCTCGATTTTAGGAGCTAATTGCACGAAATAACCAAAATCAACAATATTTACAACTTTACTTTGATAAAGTTGATTAAATTCAACCATTTGTTTTGTTACTGGAGGGATTAACTGGTGTATTGAAGTTTTTCCTTGACATTTTGTACACAGATCGATATTGTCTTCTTTCAAAGGATTTCCACATAAGACACATTTTAATTTGAGAGTGCCTTCTCCTAAACAGGAAGGACAAGTTTTATCTGTACTTATCTCAATTTTTCCGGAGCCCTTACACTTAGAACAGGTGTCTTTTGCTTTGGGCTTTCCTCCTCCAATTAAAATCTTAGTGGATCCCATCCCACGACATTGAGGACATTTTTTCTTTGTTTTCGTTGATATAATTCCGCTTCCAGTACACAGAGGACATTTTTTAGAACTCATGGATAATTCTCCAATATAACGCTATTTGATTATCGTTTGTTTCGCGATTACAGTTTGTAGCATTGAAAAGGGAGTATTTATTAACATAAAGGAAGAATTATTTATATTCAAAGGATGAGGAATGAACCTTACACTAACCTTGAAGTGAAAAAAGCCCAGGATATTTGATTAAAATTTGTAAGGACGAACATGAGATGGATAAACGATCTAAAAGGAAATCCAAGCTTGAAGAATTACTTATATTTTCTGATACACACATATCAAAATTCACTGGCCTATTTCATCAAGAAGCATTTGAAACAGGAGCTATTTTAATTAATAAAAGATTGAAACAGAATCCAGATGCCTTAGTACTGCATTTAGGCGATATTACTGACTCTGGGACATATGAGGATTTTGATCTTTCAAAGGAGATTTTACAAACTCATTTTCCTACAGTAAAAGAACTTTTCACCGTTCCTGGGAACCATGATATGCGAAATATCGGGGATCAACTTTGGAAAAAATTCTATGGTGAGAGACAGTTTTACATAGATACTCGAGAGAGGGGCGGAAACATAGTCATTCTGGGGATTGATTCTTCAGAACCTGATGAAAACACAGGTCGAATTGGAGACCGAGGGATTGAAGCCATTGCTGAACTAGAAACTATACCAGACGATGTCCTTAAAATCCTATGTTTTCACCATCATCTATTGCCAATTCCTTCAACTGGGAGAGAAAGATCCATGATTTTAGATGCTGGTGATGTTTCACAAGTGATATGGAAAGCAGGTATTGACGTTCTGATAACTGCGCATCGACATTATCCTAATATGTTTTCCTTATCTAATGGTGAACGTAGAGCTTTATTAATAAATTCAGGTACATTTAGCAGTTTTAAAACAAGAGGTACGGCAGGTCACACATTTGTGGACATAATTGTTAAGGATAAGAATATTGATGTTCAATTCCATGGAATTGATACTTATTCTAAATTCTTAACTGCAAATCAGGAATCTCAACAAATCTGGAAGGGAGAGTTAGCTACTAAGGCAAATTATTTGATTCCAGGGGAAAATTTGGTAACAAAAATATGTCAGTTCTCTGATACGCACTTCACGGACGGAAGTGACTTTTTAACCAAAATCTATGATCTAGGTATTAAGATGATGATTCGTGAAAAACCTAATGTCTTGATTCATACGGGTGATCTTACAAATGATTCTTATCCAGAGGATTTTGCTATAGCTAAGCTCAGATTACGAGAATTGAGAGAATTAGGAGTACCCTACCTTATTGTTCCAGGAACTCGTGATCTACAACCTTTTGGACGAGAGATGTGGGTACAACAGATCGGTCCTTTAGATCCAGTATACGAAGATCCCACAGTCCGAGTCTTAGGTATTAATACAGGTGCTGATGCTTCTGGTCGTGTAGGTCGCAGCCGAATGCATATGATTGAGCATGAGTATGATTGTTATGGAAATTACAAATTTTTTTTGGTAGCGATGCATCATTCAGTCTTACCAGTTCCGAGAAGTTACTTTAAAAGAGTAGTAAAGGACGCTGGTGATGTGATACAGTTTTTAACTTCCCATAATGTACCTCTCGTTTTATCAGGATTAGAGCACTATGCCACGACAATGCAGGTCGAAAATACATTATTTGTGAATGCGGGTACATTTTCAAGCAAAAAAATCCGATCGCGTAGATTAAATTCTTTTAATGTCATATCTGTCTATGAAAGTGGGCTGATCAATGTCGAAGAGGTTGAAATACATTCTGGAGTGCGTCATAAGCTCGGACTGTATCGTATATCCCCTGAATGCTTAGATAAAGGGCCTGCTGAGGCCTGAAATGTAATTTTGTATTTTATTTTTGTTTTCTCCCAAATATCGGGATTATCAGAATAATAAATAACACGATTTCTACATGAGGGATACTGTTTATACCGAATAATCGTGGGGAGTGGGAGGTAATAGTTGATGTTTTAACATACGTCTGTGTAAGTTCTATCGCAGCTGAGGCATTTAGTATTCCATATCCAGTTTCTGCATCCCATCCAGAATCTCCTATGTCTTGTGCTGTAGAATAAAGAATGGAACGTATGTCATCCACCGAAAGATCGCTCCTTATTGATTTTATCAGTCCGATGACACCAGCGACGTGAGGCGCTGCATAGGACGTCCCCTGCCCGTAAAGATATCCACTTTTTACAGAAGTACTCCTCAACTGACCCCCTGGAGCCAGAATCTCAACTTCCTCACCAATATTACTATAATAAGCTTTTTCTCCATTTGGGTTCGACGCTCCAACTGCGATGACTTCAGAAAATCTACCAGGTAATACTACTGATTCATTTCCTTCATCGGAATTTCCAGCTACCCCAATAACAGGAATATTAGCTGATACCGCAGACCGAATACTATCTCTGAATCCTGGAGGGCCTATCAATAAATCGAGACTCATTATAATAACTGCTGCATTTTTTTGAATAGCATATTCTACTGCTTCTTCTAATCCTGCTGTGTTAGGGATAAGGGTATTTCTATCAACTACTCGTAAGGACATAACTTTTACTTTCGGGGCTATCCCAAATACTTCGCTATCATTAGCCGCAATAATCCCCGCAATAAATGTTCCATGGTGATGTATCTCGTCTTCGTCCTGCCAACCTGGATTATTGTCCTGATTGATCCAATCCCATCCACAAAAATCATCAATATAGCCATTATTATCATCGTCTTGAGAATTATTAATAATTTCATCAGAGTTGATCCATTGAGCTTGAGATAAAGCAGGATGAGAAAAATCAATTCCTGAATCAATAATTGCAATGATAATATCTGTTCTCCCTGTAGTAATATTCCAAGCACCAGCTATACTGATCTGTTGAAGATTCCAAGGAAGATTAACAGGATTTGAAGTAGCTTGCGAATTTTTTGGGATAGAACTAATAGTTAATAAAGTAGCAATGAAGATAACAAAGAGCAAAGATTTCATAGAATTCATTAGAATCTAGAGTTAATGCATGTATGCAAAATTATAAACGTTTGGGCATTAACAAAGACTTTTCAGGAAAATGATTTGTCTGGATTTAGGTGTTATATCGAGGAGATGATGGAAAAATTAACAGAAGTTCTCCTCGTGAACGTTTTTTTATCACTTTGGAATGGAAACGGTAGGTATCAAAAATCTTTACGATCTTAGCTAAATCCTCACTTGTCACTAAGAAATGAAAAATAGGTGACTGGTGATCAATCTGAATTTCGATTTTTCCAAACTTGTCTTTCACTCCTCCTCGTTTGCTTTTCTCCCATTTGTTAAAACGCATGTAAGAAATATCCCCATATTGATTTTTATTCCCAGTGAATAATGATCTCGAAAGTATAAGATTTTTTAAAGAACCTGAGCCATAAAATACCGAATGCTTGTTGAATTGAAGGTATTGATAATGTTTAGGTAGAGAAAATTGAACTAGAAAAGGCCAGCTCAGTGGTACGATCAGAAGTGCAAGCCATTCAAGTAAAAGAAATGCAAATATTCCAATAATGGCAGTTGAGAGTAAAATATCTCTTAGAAAGCCAGAAGTGTTCATAACATTGCATTTAAATATGATTAATTTGTCATACGGAGGATAAAAAACCCCATCTTTTATCGATTGATCTTTACGCTGAGCCATTATTCATCTCTACAGAAATTATACTTGATGTGAATAATATACGCTGGTTTATGAAACTCTTATATTTTCAGGGATCCTGAGCGTCCTATGATTGATCGAAGAGGAAATCCTATGCAACCTGATCTCTCATGCTTTTTTCACCCAGAATCGATAGCAATCATTGGTGTTAGTCGAAATAGTTCTAAAGCGGGTTATGGCATTTTAAAGAATGTTCTTTGGACATTTTCTAGGACAGAACAAATTTTTCCAATTAATCCTAAGGCAAAAGAAATACTAGGATTGAAAGTTTATCATTCCCTAATGGAAGTCCCAGAAAACATTAATTTGGTAATATGTTTTGTTGCGCCCAAAAGTATACCCTCTCTATTGAAAGAATGTCACCAAAAAGGTGTGAAAGGTATAATTATTGAAAGTGCTGGGTTTGCTGAAGCGGGTAAGGAAGGAAAAGCCATACAAGAGGAAATAGGTAAACTTGGAAAGCAATTAAACATACGCATCTGGGGAGGAAATTGTATGGGAACAGTAACAGACGAGTTAATCACGACTTTCGAGCCAATTACTGCAGATATGAGGAGAAAAGGAGTTGTTTCAATCGTAGGTCAATCAGGGTATTTTTCTGGAGCAGTTATATTACAATTATTCACAGAACGTTACACCGGTATCCGTAAAGCTGCATCTATTGGGAATAGGATAGATATTGATGAATGTGATTTGCTCCAAGATTTCCTAAAGGATGAAGAAACAAAAGTTGCAGCATTTTATCTTGAAGGTTTGAAACGGCCACGTAAATTTTTAAAACTTGCTAAAGAGTTTACACAGTCTAAACCTCTGATTTGTTTACTTGGAGGTCAATCAGAAGTAGGTAGATCAGCTGCACTAAGCCACACATCTAGTACTGCCCATGGTTCCCCTCAATTATTATCAGATCTACTAAAACAATCAAAAATTATACAAGCGACTGAATTTGGAGACTTTTTTAATATTGTAGAGGCCTTTGCTAAATTACCGCTCCCTAATGGGAATCGTCTTGCAATCGTAACTATAACTGGTGCAGGAGGTGTTATTGGGGCAGATATCGCAGCGAAATATAATATAAAAATACCTGAGTTCTCAGAATCGACAACACAAAAATTACAAAAGCTCTTCCCAGAATGGATGCCTCCAAAGAACCCTGTTGATTCATGGTCTGCTTTTGAAATTCATGGATTAGATGAAGCTCTCCGTCGAATTATACCCATTCTATGTGAAAGTAATGAAATTGACATGATTTGTTGATGATTGCGGCGATGCAGGTTGCCATCACATTTGATCCCACCGTTTTACATGATATGCAAAAATATAGGAAACCAATTATCACTTATATAGTGGGAGATAATTCCATAAAATCTCGATGGACTTCTCAGATTCGGTCCAATGGTGGAGTTGTTTATGATGATATCAATACTGCTGTTAAAATACTAGACCTGATGGCATCTTATTCTTCAACTAGAGAGACGTAACAGTAAGAATTATTGGAAAATTGAAATTATGAATTACTACATCAACATAATTTAATAGCATCACAGGCATAAGGACAGTTATTGATTTAAAAAGGTGGCTATGAACTGGAGATCATTTTTGTACGACATGGCGAAAGTAAAGCTAATATCATGAAGATTTTTTCGAATACAGGATATAAACATGATCAAATTTGTCTGACAACCAGTATTTATTATTCTAAGCCAGGAAGAAAAAAGGTTCATTTTCGTCACATTTGTTATTTTCACTGATCTCTCTCTGTCTCGAGCTTATAAGAGCGAATGAGTCTTCTTGGAATGGGAATGCGTACCACGAAACACTCTCACCCCCAGTTAGCTATCCGAATGCAGATGAAACCGCGGCCCATTTTTACCGATTTGTGCACCTGTGCCAAAAATCTGTATAATCGCGCCACCTATGAGGTGCGCCAAGAATTCTTTAAGACGGGGAAATGGCTCCAATACACGAGCTTGTATCATCGCCTCAAGCACGAACCAGTGTATCTCGCATTAAAGGACATTTCGGATAGTTATTTACCGCAACAAGTCCTCCGTCAAGTAGAACAAATTTGGCGGAGCTTTTTCAATGGACTGAAAGCATGGAAAACCGATCCGACCAAATTTCAGACCCGGCCCCGAGCGCCCAGGTATAAACCCAAGAATGGGCTGCACATGCTGAACTTTCCCCGCCCCCGCGTTCGAATTCGGGAGAACCAGATTCTTTTTGCTCGGAATCTCATGGCACGCGGCTTTCCCACTTTTTCACTCGGAACCCTTCCATTAACTGTAGAAACGTGTGTGGGCGCTCGATTGGTACCGTATTATGATCGATTTGTGGTAGAATTACTCTATGAAGTGCAAGTTCTCCCTTTTCCCTCCTCTGATTCGTCTTCTCCCCGAGCTATGGGAATAGATCTTGGTCTTAACAACCTCGTAACTACGTCAGACGGCTTACTCGTCAAAGGCGGGGTGGGGAAGACCATTAATCAGTGGTATAACAAACAACTGGCCCATTATCGATCGCTAGCAACCACTCACAATCAACAGTTTACCACTCGCCGGATTCAAGGTCTTCAGCGAGTGCGGATGAACCGCCTTCAGAATTTCTTCCATCAAACCTCCCGCCGAATTATTACTTACTGTTTACAGCACAATATCGAGACATTGGTCATCGGTTACAATGCCAGGTGGAAACACCACTGTAACTTAGGAAAACGTACCAATCAGTCTTTTGTTCAAATCCCCTTCTTCAAATTTATTAAAATGCTCGAGTATAAAGCGAAACTTGTGGGGATGACGGTAGTGCGCGTAAATGAGGCGTATACCTCCCAACAATGTAGTCAGTGTGGCTATGTAGACAAACGTAACCGGAAATCGCGCGGATGCTTCTGTTGTCGTAAATGTGGTCATCACCTGAATGCTGATTATAATGCTGCCTGTAATATCCTGCAGCGGTATATTAACAGCAGCCAAGTAATCCCTACAGTCAGTTCACCTTCAGTGGTGGCTCACTTGCTGGATAGCGGATGTGTGACTCATCCTGTCCAGAACTCTTTTTCCAGAGTTGTCTGACAAATTTAGTCATGGACTTACAGACAGGGGGATAATGCAGGTCAAGTCGCTTGCTGAACGACTAAAAAGAGCTTATTCCTGCTTTGATAAAATTTATTGTAATCCGCTTAAGCGAGCAGTGGAAACAGCTGATATTTTATCAAATAAACTTGAATTAAACTATGAAATTGACTCAAGGCTTGTAGAATTCAGTGTAGGAAAGTTAGAAGGCAAATCCGATCCAACTAGTTGGTCTATGTTTATGGATCTCTGGAAAGAATGGTTTGAGAAAGAAAATCTTAATACTTCATTGCCTGGGGGGAATCACTTTTGCAAATAATTACTCGAATTCGAAATTATCTGGATTCTATGAAAACGAGATATTCAGATAATTCTAATGCAAGAATTATTACAGTCAGTCATGGTGGAACAATAATGAGTTCTTTACCATTTCTGGTTTCAAATCTGGATTCAAATTTTAGAAAATCTTTTCAAATGAATACTACAGATTATATTAGTATAGAAACAATGGAATCTGAACTTATTACAAACTCAATTTGCTGCACATTGAGAAAATGAGGGTTATTATGAATATTTTCGACTTAAAATTATTTCACGGTCATTTATTCTAAATCCCCATTTATTGTACATCTTATTATGATGGGGAGAGTTGGCGTAAGTAGATAATAAAACTCGGGTAACATGTTTTGATCTGAACCATTTGAAAGCGTGTGCAGTAAGGGTAGTGGCCACACGTTTTTGCCGCTGATCTGGAAGAGTTGCTATCCTAATATAATTACCACTTTGATTAGTACGTGATACTGCATTAAAATTGTAACCAACAATGGTATTACCCCAAATAGCTACAAATAAGATTTCGAATACGTCTTTCATTATTTTTTTAAATTCCTCACGATTCTTTTGCCAATAATCCGAAAAGCATGCTTTTTCGATCTGTAAAATTCCATCAATATCAGATTTCTTAGCTTTTCGAACGGTTATTTCTTTATTGACAGAAAAAGGGAAGTCTAAACTGTTTTTTATGTATCCATTAATTTCTGCGATAATTGAAAACTTTCTTCTGAGGAAAAATGATTGGAATTTAAAATACTCCTCCGGTATTCTCACAGATAGGTAGCGAAGACTGTAATTTTTTGATACTATTTCGCTTTCTAATGATTTAAGAAGATTTGTAGCAATACCTTGGTTACGATAATCAGCAGACACAAAAATTGCTTGAATTTTTGCTTCTTGAGGGTTAGATATATATCCCATTGCGAAACCTGATATTTGACCTGATGGTTCTTCTGACACTTTTATTAAATCACGATTCGATGTAATGTAGGAGTAAAAATTTGTCTTATAATATGTATATTCAAATTTTCCCATGCATTGAATGTACAAAGATTCAAGAGCCTGTAAATCTTCTTTTTTTGCAGATCTGATAAGAGAATTCGCTATGATAAAACACCAATTAATTTATATTAAATCAACATCATAGTAAGTATAGCATTTTCTCGTTAAATATTTTAAGGTGTCATTTAAACTCCAAAATATCATGAACTGAAATTATGAGTTCAGGTGACTAAGTGAGACCTTATCTAGTGTGGTAAATAGGAGAAAAGTTCGTGCCTATAGAAAAAAATTTCCCTGTTGCATCTATTCAAGAAATTGCAAAGGTTGAGTCGCAAAGACGCCAATTCTATCGACCGATTTACTCAATTCACAAATCATGGGCACGAAGACCCGGATCAACGTTTCGAGCAATAGGTTTAGCTCACTTTTCAGATACCCACTTATTTAGCTCTACAGAAGATGACGAAGGAGCATTCTATAGAAATCATAATTTTTCTGGAAAAATTGTCTTGGATCCCTTCTGTGGAGGAGGAACAAGCCTGATTGAGCTTAATAGATTGGGGGTAAAATCTATTGGTATTGATCTAAATCCTGTTGCTTGGTTCACAACAAAAAAGGAGCTTGATAGCTTAAACACAGAAAAATTCAACCAAAAAATAACTTGGATTTTTAACCACGTGGGAAAACGAATTAAAGAGTTCTATCAGACAAAATGTTCTGAATGTGGATCTCATCACGCAGACATTATGTATACATTTTGGGTTCGTACTATTCAATGCCCTAGTTGCCAATCGAATGAGGATTTATTCAAATATTACATCATAGGGAAGATGCAACGTAAGAGTCGAGAAACATTAGTAATTTGTCCAGAATGTCACATGTTGTTTTCCACTAGAGAGGATCTCTCTTCTCAAAGTACTTGTCTCAATTGTGAAACAAAGTTCATCCCGCAAAAGGGGAACTGTAAGAAGAAGATATTCACGTGTACAAAGTGTGAAAGTGAATTCCGGTTAGTGGATATAGTAAAGGAAAATGTTCAATCATTCTCATCAAGACAGATTGCTATTGAATTTTATTGTAAAAAGTGTAGGTACAGAGGATACAAATCGGTGGATGAAGAGGATATTAAAAATTATAATAAAATCGTTGATTTATTTGAAGAGCAAAAAGAGAATTTACCATATCCAAGAGAGATACTTCCTGAAAGCGGGTCAAATGTAAAAAATCTAATCAACTACGGCTTTAAGACTTTCGCAGCCTTATTCAATCCTCGACAATTATTTAGCCTAAGTTTACTTCTAGAAACCATCTTGTTAATTAAAGATCAAAACTTAAAAGAATTTTTTGTTAGTGCCTTTTCTAGTAGCTTGGAATTTCATACCGTGCTCTCTCCATATAATTATACCATGAAACAAATTGTAAATGTTTTTAATTTTCAATCATTCCTTGTTCCTTTGCAGTATGTTGAGAATAACGTCTGGGGAACTGATAAGGGTAATGGAACATTCATCACTTATCTAGAAAAGATAAAAAGAGCAAAAGAATATTGTGAAGCCCCATTTGAGATCAGAATCCAAGAGAATCGAATTACTCGCATACCTATTCCTGGTGATCGAATCCATGCTCAGATACTTGAAAATTTTGATCAACTTAAAGAGAGTGTCAACGCCGACACTTTGTTAATTGCAGGTACGTCCATTAACCTGATGAAGTATGGTATTCCTGATCAATCTGTCGATTTAGTCTTGACTGATCCACCATACTTTGATTATATACAATATAGCGAATTAGCAAATTTTTTCTATGTGTGGTTGCGGTTAGCTTTAAAAGAAACATATTCATGGTTTGAATCCTCCACTATCATCAGTGAAGAAGAAATTGGATTACAAAAAGATGATTTATTATTTGTTTCTCAATTAATTAAGGTCTTTAGAGAATGTCGTCGGGTATTAAAAGATAAATCTCCTTTAATATTCACTTTCCATCATTCTAATCCGAAAGCATGGAGCTTAATACTTAAAGCTTTAAATGAAAGCCAGTTTCTACTCAAAGCAGCTTTCCCTATAATTAGCGAATTTCGTGCCCGACCCGTCACAGGTAGTAATTTCGATATAATTCTAGTAGCTAGAAAAACAACAGAAGATGATACTCCGATCACAGTGGACACATGTACCTCAATAGAGGAGGAAATCAAAGTAAAATTTCAGAAATTTTCAGATAAATATGGAAAAAGGAAAGAGGGAGAGTGGGAGAAATTATTTGCAGAAATATTACCATTACTATCATTTTATTTACTACACGGTACTGAAAATGATCTAAAAAAAACTTTGGCTGAACTATTTCAAATGAAGAAATTTTTATAACCTCCTCCCTTAAAAGAAAAGAGCAAGTTAAAAGGTCAATCGCTAATGGAGGTCATATTTATTGCCAGAAATCTATAAACCTGGATATCTCGAAGCAATCTTCGGACCGATGAAATCTGGGAAAAGCGAATATTTAATTCGTATGTTCAACGAGTTACGGTATTCAGATATTAAAGGTATCGTATTTAAACCTGCAGTCAACACCCGAGAGCCTGGAATTGCGTCGAGGGGCAGTAATATGCAGCTAGAAGCAATTGTAATAGATGAAAAATATCCTGAAAAGATATTGTCCCATTTAGAGACTCTAGAATGTAAATTCGTTGGAATTGATGAAGCTCAATTCTTTACAGATAATCTAGTTGATGTTGTAGAAGATTTGATCAAAAAAGAATATCACGTCATTGTTTGTGGATTATTATTGAGTTTTCGCGGAGAACCATTTGGACCAATGCCCTCGTTAGTTGGAAGAGCAAATCACGTGACTCGGCTCACTGCAATATGTGAATATCCAAACTGCAATCATTGGGCCGTCCTTACTCAGCGATTGATAGATGGAAAGCCCAGTCCTTATGACAGTCCGCTAGTCTTAATTGAAAAATCAGGACAATCAGATAATTATGAGCCAAGATGCGTAAATCACCACCAGGTACCCAAGAAACCCAAAACTTGATCCAAGAGAAAGAAATCGAAAAAGAATTTCCCTTCTCTCAAGTCAGTGAGATTGCTAATCGCGAAAGCAATGCAAAGAGGTACTATCGTCCAATCTTAACTCTTCATAAATGGTTTGCCCGTAGACTAGGATCTGTTTTTCGCTCTATATTGATATACGCAAGTATTAAACCACTAGCTCACACTAAAAAAACTGGAGGGGTTCCCTTTTGGGATTTATATTTAAAAGATCACTCTTTCTCAAATATGTCAGTTCTAGATCCTTTTATGGGGGGTGGGACTACTGTTGTTGAGGCATTGAGATTGGGTTATGCCAAAGTCATTGGAGGAGATTTAAATCCCGTTGCATGGTTTACTGTCAAAAAGGAAATCGAAGATGCAGAAATAAGTTTACTACAGAAAGAATTTGATAATATCTCAAAAAATGTTAAGCTAGATATTCAGCGATACTATAAATCCCAATGTTCATTTTGTTCTAGCATCGCTGACGTCATGTACCATTTCTGGATTAAAGAAATTAAATGTGAAAAATGTCAACACAATATCCCGCTATTTCGCAGTTTTCTCTTTGCGTATAATAGAAAAGATGCAACAACGCAGTATGTAATTTGCCCTGAATGCAATCAACTATTTTTAACTGATAGAAAGGCTAGTTGTTTGTGCCCAAAGTGCTCAACAAGTTTTGCAGCATCAGACTTTTATGTAAAAAGGGGACGCTATTTCTGTCCTTCATGTCAACACACAGGACGAATTGTTAATGTAAATAAGAGTCAAGGAAAACCTTTTGAAAGACTCTATGCTCTTGAATTCTATTGTACTGAATGTAAAACCCGAGGATTTAAAACAGCTAATGAAGACGATTTAGATCTATTTAAGCAAGCAGAATCGGAATTTAACTCATTACAAGATCGTTTACCTCTACCTCAACAAAAAATACCCCCTGGAGCAAAGACTCAAGAACTGTTGAATCATCAGATTACCTATTTCACTGACATGTACAATAAACGACAGCTTTTATCACTAGGTAGGCTTTTGCAAGCCATACTTGAAATAGCAGATCAAAATATTAGAGAGTTTTTGCTTATAACTTTTTCTACGGCTCTTGAATATAATAATCTATTATGTGAGTACCATCGAAAAAATCATTATGTCTACAATTTATTTAGAAAACATGCATATCCCGCTACGTTGAATCCATGCGAAAATAATCCATGGGGAGCACGTTATGGAACAGGGACTTTCAAGAATTTTTTCAAGAAGATGATAAAGGTAAAAATGTATTCAAAGGCCCCTTACGAGGTTTACATTGATTCTTCTGGAAAAACAACTCGGAAACAAATGAATCACCCAATTGTAGCAGAGGTTAATTTCAATTCTAGAACTATTGATACCATAGATAACTCTAAACTCGTTCATTTATACTGTCATTCGTCTACTGAAATTCCCCTATCTGGGAAATCGATTGATCTCGTCGTTACTGATCCCCCGTATTACGATAATGTACAATATGCAGAGCTGGCTGATTTCTACTATGTATGGCTAAGACTGGGTTTACAAAATTCATACCCTTGGTTTGTACCAGAATATACACCAAAAGATACTGAAATTGTAAAGAATATAAAGAGAGGAAAATCAGGTGAACAATATCAAGTAGAACTTACAGCTGTTTTTCAAGAGATATCAAGAGTTATGAAAGACGATGGCTTACTTATCTTTACGTTCCATCATAAAGAGTTAGATGCATGGGTTAAATTAATAAATAGCCTAATAGAGCAAAAGTTCATAATAAAAAGCATTTATCCAGTCCATTCAGAAATGAAAACAAGCACTCAGATTAGAGGAACCAAAAGCATCGGAATTGATGTAATATTTGTTTGTAGAAAGCAGTTAGATGAGGTTTTGACGAAAGAATGGAAAGAGGTTATCAAAGAAGCAAAAAGTGAGATAAATGAAAAATTAAGTATTTTACATGATACAATTATGGATCTGTCAGAAATTGACTGTTTTGTCCTTAAAATGGGTGTAGGACTCAAATTTTATACTCAATATCACCATTCAATTGAATTAAGGGGGGAGAATATTTCAATTAAAGATGTATTGGAAATCTTCTCTCAAGATTAATTCATTCTAATTCTTATCATATATCCATCGTGTTAGATACATGAACGGAGTATCGATCACTCCTAAGAACCATTTAATAGCCACTTGGCCGAGAATTAACACCAAAACGAAATCAATGTCTGCAGGTTGTATTGTTGTATCAATGAATCCTTGAATACTGGGTAAGACATAGAAGGCCAATGGGACAAAAATTATCGAATCGAGACCTAAGCTGAGTACATCGCTAAATACGTTTCGAATCCAAAGATATTTCCACCAATCGTCATCGTCTTGAGTTCTATTTCGTATCCACTCTCTAATATTGTCATATATCCAAGCATCGAATCTTTCACTAATGAGAAAGCTTGTCCAGGATGCAAGAGTAATTGCAGGGACAATTGCAAATGCAGCGAAAGGATCTGGCTCATTAACTACAGGTAAATATGAGGCAAATATCAAAAAGATAACCATTACAATTTGACAAACCAATGCGATCCATATCATATTATAAACGGCTTTTCGGCCAAATTTTTCATTAACCATATCAGTTATCTGCAGTGTAAAAGGGAAGACTATCACTCCCACTGGAGCTTTAAATTCTCCAAGTAAAATGAAATCAAGATTAAACACTGCTATCTTCGTGGCAAAGAATTGGGCGAGAGTAAGAAAGAGAATATAACTTGCTAACAATCCATAATATGAATTTGTTATCGCTGTGTATTTTGCGGTTATGTATGTAAATATTCCAAGTGTTATAAAGATACCAATTGAGATTATCAATGTTTCCAAGGTTTTTCTGCTCCAGTTAATTCCTATTCAGAAGGTGAATTGTAGGGGTTTATTTCAGGCTGAGATTCGGGTCTTCTTCCATGTCGATTATCAATTTCATCTAGAGTATCTAATAACTTACGTAATGCAGCGCGAATGGCATCACTAAGGCTTACATATTTCTTATCGGTTCCAATATGGAGTTGAAGATCATCTAGTATGTGTTGGGGAACTTCGACTGATATTTTGGTCATTTGAGAACTAATCCATTAGATGTATTTCAGAGGATATTCACTGAGGAGGATTGAAGGAGGGTTGAGAGAGGAATAAAAATCTGAGGGAACTTATGGGTTATAACCACAATTAGTTTAATGGAAATAATTACTTCGAGAAGGTTAGTAATTCTTCCGTTAGTGGATATATTTACCCTCTACATAATTTTTCCAGTCAATGTGAACCTTTTGAGGAATGAAATCTAACTCCTCAACTTGACTTAATCTCACTCTAAGTTCAGATAGTTCTTTAACTAAAGATCTCATTGCAACGTCAAATTCTTTGATCAAATACACATCTACTAATTCAGGCGCTTCATGAAATATTTCTAGCCTAGCTTCGGGAATGTATATCATACCCTTTCTTATTAGTTTAAATATTTGCTCTAGAAGACGCGTTGCATCCTCTATTGATGAAATACCTAAAAGAGAGAGTAATAAATTTAAAGTTTGCCGCTCTGTATGTCGAAAAACGGAAACAATCATCACCTGCCACGCGATAGTCTCTAATTGAACTTCTGATTCATGACCAGACATACAAATCAAAACACCATTTCTTACTATAAGAGTCTGACTAGACAAATCATCCCAAAATGTTTATCGTTCCCTAACCTTGCCCGACAATTTGACGTTCGAAGGAAAGGAGGAGCAATTAATTATTGGATGAAGTAGGGATTTATTAACAATTCGTTTTGGGAATGACTCAGAAGTTTGAATCAACGGACTTAGTAAAATATCCATTGCGAGTGATAAACAGATTATCTGATGATCAAAAATTTATTATAATCAAATACTGTAAAGAGAAGTTTGTATGGAATTAAATGATCTATATCAGTCACTATCCATGTCCTATAATCGGATCGATCCACATCACGAGACTTGGATGCTTTGGCTCAAGAAAAAGTCAGAAGAAGAATTATTCGAAGTAGCAATTGGAACCATTCTTGTCCAAAATACAAATTGGATAAATGTGGATTTAGCAATTTCAAATCTCTTTAAGCATAATATTACTTCTTTTAAGCGTCTCAAGGCTGTTAAATGTGCACAACTTGAGGTGCTAATACGACCAGCAGGATTCTATAAACAAAAAGCACAGTCTCTGTATTCATTAGCTGAAATTTTTCTTGATTATTCCAAAGGATCAAAAACCCCATCTAGAAATGATTTGTTGCGAATAAAGGGTGTTGGGAAGGAAACAGCTGATTCTCTACTAGTATACTGCTTTTACGAAGCAGTACCAATTGTTGGAACTTATACAAGGAGATTTATTGCCAGGATGTTTGGTAAGGTCAAATACTTGAAAGAAAAATATGAAAATATTCAGGAAATTATCTCTAACTCTCTCGACCGAGATTACTACGTTTTAGGGAAATTTCATGCCTTAATTGTCAGTCACTGTCAACAATTCTGTCAGAAAATTCTTCCTCTTTGTGAGCAATGCCCGTTAGAAAGTCAGTGTATCTATGGACAGTACAACCAAACACAACCTGAACTCATGCAAATCCAAAATTCAATTAATAAGCCAAAAAGTGTGAAATGAATCTGATTTCTACTAGATATTCAGGTTATTCCATTCTTTCTTCGTGATATCAAGTAAAAAGATGTCAATATACTTCCCATCTCGAAAGAGAGCTTCCCGACGGACTCCAGTCTTCTTAAATCCGTTTTTTTCATAACAACGTTGAGCTCGTGGATTATTAGAGAATACTTCCAATTCTGCAGAATGTAAATTTAATGTTGTAAATGAATAATCAAGGATTAATCGAATAGCCTCTGTTCCATATCCCTTGTTCCAATAATCAGGATTAAATATAGATATTCCCAAGTTCCCACGACGACTTATTGTGTCAAGTATTCTCACTTCACTATTTCCAATATAAAGATCAGTTTCGACAAGACATATTCCAAATACATAGGAATTGCCATTCTTTCTCTCATTCCAAGTATTCCGAATCCATTGTTCTTCTTCTTGGATCGATTGTGGTGTGATTTTGTTTAAAAATTGTTTTAACTCACGATTGTTCCAGTGTTTCATGAGTTCAGGTACATCGGAAAGTTCTAAACCACGTAAGTAGATATTCTGACCAAATAACATAATAAGGAAGATATTCATGCATATTTTTAAACAAAACTAATTAGGTTTAGCTCTCTGAATTCTGTATTTTATAGGGATTTGCGATGAATTTACTAGATTATATTAGAGAAAAAGGATTACTAGCTTCAATAATTACGGTCGATGCCTCAACGCGAACAGTAGAAGAAACTTGTAAGGCACTTAGATGCAGTAGTGAAGAGATAATAAAGTCAATTGTCGTTATAGATTCATCTAATATGGTTTATTTAGTTATTCTGCAAGGAAATAGGAAAATTAAGACATCAAAGTTGAAAAAACTATTACTTGTAAAAGATATTAAGTTAGCCTCACCTAAAGAAGTTAAAAAGTATACAGGTTATTCTGTTGGAGATGTTCCTCCGATTAGTCTTGAAATTCCTGCAATCCTTGATGAACTTGTCTTAAATCAACAAAATGTATATGGAGGAGGTGGAGAGTTAGGCCAAAATTTGTTTTTATCAGTTGAGGAGCTAATAGATTGTACCCATCCATTAATTGCAGATATATCAGGTTCCTTATAATTCTTTATACTCCCTTGCTCTACGAATACCCATATGCGTTAAATTGTTGATAACTTGGTGAAATTCAAGTGATTTAAGACGCTGGCGCTCTTCTAAAATTGCTAATTCGACAAAATATGACTTCATTGCCGGAATGAGGTCTTCTTTGATGTGTTTGGGTACTTTTTTCCATTGACGGATGAAACGTTGGAGTTTTAAAAGTCGTTGAGGGTTATTAATTACAAAAATATTATTTGTTGTCGTTATAAACTCCATACCCAAAGAGGCATCATAGCCAAAAACAAGACGAGACGGATATGCAGAAAAAAGAAGATTACAGTACGTAGCGGTTACAGAGGAAAATGCACTAATTAAAGCCCCATCTATTGGAGGTTCATGTTCAAGATAAACTTGAGCACCTGTGCTAGAATGTACAACTCCCCAAGGAGAAGTCTGGGGAAAATTAGAATAGTGAGAGTAAGATTCGAATAAGTTTTTTAACAGTGCATGGAAAAAGAGGAGTTCCTCGACTGAAAGAGCTGAAAATGAGCATTCTCCATTCCCCACAGTTACTTTTTTATTAAAAGTTACAGCAGTAACAGCTTCTTGGAAGATTTCATCAACAATGGAAGGTTCTAGAGTATTCCCCTCTGAAAAGAATTTTGAGTAAGTTACCGCAGCTGAACCAGCTAAAATACTCCTAATATTATCAAAATCTTGAGATTGATCATCATCCACAGTAATCTTGCTCATAAGTCTTGTAGTAACTAGAGGATCAGAAATAACAATATTATATTCCCGATGTAAGTCAATGATCAAAATTTCTCGAGCATGACTTGGATGAGGAGTAGCATACCGTAATCGAATTGTGCCTATTGATTGATCCTTCCCCCAAACTTCATGACCGAGTTTAGATAATGCTGTGATAAAATCAAGTGTCATTTCTTGCTTTTCTTGGTTGATATCACCGAAGGACCACATTATACGATTGTCTGAAGTCATTAAAGCCCAATTATTAAGATATAGTCGCCGTTGGTCTGATTCCACTTTGTTAATTACTCCGATTCTAGCTCAAAATAAAATTGTAAGTAATATTTGTCTGAGTCTAGGTATCGCACTAAAAAAGTTTTGTGAATTTGAATTCGAGGTGGATGACCGATTTTCTTTTTAACAGGTGCAATTTTTTCTCAGAATGGTGCGAAAGTGGGTATAATGGTGAATACGGAAGTCTTAGTGGTTGGTGGGGGTCCTGCAGGAGTGATTTCAGCATTAACTGCAGCAAAAAACGGGCATAGCGTAATCTTAGTGGATTCTAAATCATATACAGAAATTGGGAATAAAACTTGTGGGGATGCGATCAATCTTGGTCCCTTAAAATTGCTAGACAAGGAATTAGGTATTCAATTACCCCATGGAGAAGAAGTGGCTGATAGTGTAGAATCATTAGTCTTCCAGACAGAACGGGTAACATTTCCCTTATTTGGTCCTGGACTCGTACTCAATCGGCATCCGTACGGGCAACGCCTGTTAAAAATTGCAGTAGAGAGTGGAGTAGAAGTACGGGCTGATACTAAAGCTATTAGAGCAATAATTGATGAAACTGGTGTAAAAGGTGCGATCGTCCAAGAGAAAGAGAGCAATGAATCTTATGAAATTCATGCGTTCATCACTATTGATTGTAGCGGTCGAAATTACCAAATAAGAAAAACGATTCCTCCCGAGTTATTTCCTAATTTAGAAAAGAAAATGGAGAAGAGAGATGTAGCTGCCTCATATAGGGAAATTATTCGACTTAAAGAAGATCATCCGTATGATAATAAGGTATTACTAATATATGACAGTATAATTCCTGAGCCAGGATATTTTTGGATCTTTAGCAAAGGAAAAAAAAGACTTAACATAGGTATTGGTTGGTACCTTGATATGTCCGTTGAAAAAGGAATGAAAGAGCTTTTTCGGGAAGTCCTTCATAAATATTATCCACAAGGAACGTATGAGGTGGAAGATAAAGGAGGATATACTATTCCTACGCGCTATCCTTTAATGAATGCGGTCGCTCCTGGTTTTATAGCCGCTGGTGATAGTGCTTTTCATGTGAACCCTTTTTCAGCAGAAGGTCATGGGCCAGCTCTTTCTGCTGGATATTATGCAGGCAAAATATCCTCCGAGGCTTTAAAAGTAAAAGATGCGAGCGAACAACAATTATGGGGATATAACATGGCAGTAATGAAAGATTTCGGCTTATCGCATACCAAATTACAGTTGTTCACAGAGGCGTTACGTAAAGTTAAAACTCCTGGGCTAGAATACCTTTTTAAGCGCAACATCCTCACTCAGGATCAGTTTATGACCCTACACAGTGGAAAAGGTTTAGGAAAGGGTGAAATATTGAAAATCATACTGAAAGGTTTTCCACGTTATGACCTCTTGCTCAATCTCTATAAAATCGCTAAAGGGGTACAAAAATTTGATAAACTCTTTGATAGATATCCCAGCACTCCCCAGGAGTTTCCTGATTGGGAAAATGAATTTCTGTCAATCATGAACGATATAAGAAATTGGTAACTTCTTAAAGTCAACCGATATGCAAATAAAAGATAGGCTTAGAATAATCTAAACATCGCATATTGATAGGAACGTACGGTTCTAGTTTATTAGGTCGATTACTGTTTACTGATGTAAAGAGGGAATTGAAAACTGCACCAAAACTGGCTGCTTCATTGAATTTTTCGCTTATTTTTGTCATATTTAATACCTTCTATTGTTATTTTGTATCTAAAGCACTATTGTCGAAAACACTGCCTATTTCAGCATCATTATATTGAGGAACTTCCACTTCCCGTCTAATGCTTTAGATTATGACATTTAATATTCCATTAAAGGAATAATAATATTCAGATACTTGTTTCAACACATATCTCGCAAGTAAGTAAGTTATCGATTTGTCTATATGTCTTTAGACTAGATTTATGCCATGACGAAATTCTTCAGTTTACTTACATTATGGACCGGTTATCAAGAACTGTGATCCTTACCGAACAGTAAACGTTAATCTTTTCTAAGTACCTGAGGAAATCGTAGGATTATTTTCGTTCCTTTTGTCCAATCTTCCTTTACTCTGTTCAAGTAGAATATTTGTCCTCCAAACATTTCTACTAAGGATTTAATGATGGTCACACCGAGACCTGTCGATCCTTTTGAGGATTTCCAACCACGATTAATCCTCTCTGCCCTATCGAATAACACTTCTTTAATCTCGGGAGTTATACCTTTACCATAATCAACAATTTCAATTTGAATATATTCTTGATCTTCCAGATGGTTCGTTATTTGTACCTCTAATCCTACCGTTTGGCTAGGAGTGAATTTTACCGCGTTAGTGAGTATATTGAGAAAGATATCTGAGAGTAGTTTATTGGCCCAAATGATTGCAGTATGATCCGAAACTTTCACATCGATTACTGTATCTAAGGATTTTTCTGGAAACATAGAGGAAATTTCATCGATACAATTTTCCAGAATTGGAATTACGTCTAGTTGCTCTAAATTAGTTAATGGATCTTCAAGTCTACTGAAATCTCGTAATTCTTCTAAGATGGATATTGTATGTGATATGTTGGACTGTGCAATATCTAAAAATCGTTTATCCTCCTCTTTAAATGTTTTGTTTAATCTAAGACTTTCTAAAGCCATATTTATGATATTCAAATAATTAGGGATATCATGTCTGACAATATTCAATACTAGAGAATCTTTGGATTGCAGGGAATCATAAAGTTGTCTTTGATGTCTTTCTGCGGTAATATTCTGAATGAGTTCGATTGCTGCAACTTTTCCCTCATATATAATGGGAAGGGCGATTATTCGATACCATTTTCCATCAATAATACTTCGATCTTCCTTTATGTGCGGAGTCATTTTTTCTATACTATTCATAGCGGTACAATGGGGACAAGGATAGTCCCTTCCAAAGTTAACTTTGTAACATTTTTGTCCAATCATACTACCGCGGAGTTTAGTAGTTAGAGAATCTTCCCACAGTATTTGATTGTCGAGATCTTTTAATTGAACGATATATCCTGAGGGGATGAAAACTAACTTTGTTAAACGTTTTAAGTCGTCGATCGTGAGAATCTCTGATTCATCGATTAAGTTAGTTGGATTATTTTGAGTCATATCCATGCAGACCTAGTTTACAGTCACTAATAATAATCACTAGATCATTTCATAAAAACGCTTGGTTATGAAATGAACTAATCACTAAAGAAGAAGCTGTGGGTAGAATTTGATCAGTGAATTAGATGGTCAAAATCTATTCCGCTGTTTCAATTGGCTTAGCTTTTAGTGAAGTGCTCGTAGAATATAGTTCAAGAATATCTCGCAAAAATAACCCAGTTGGGCAGTCTGTTTTAGAAATTTTTTCAGGAGTTCCAGTTGCAAGAACTAACCCGCCATTCTCACCCCCTTCGGGGCCTAACTCAATGATCCAGTCACAAGTCTTAATCACATCAAGATTGTGCTCAATGACTACCACAGTATTACCTTCTTTGACAAGTCGCTGCAGAACTGTGAGTAGAAATGAAATATCGTGAGTTGAGAGTCCAGTAGTGGGTTCGTCTAGGATGTAAAAAGTTTTACCTGTGGATTTCTTTGACAATTCCTTCGCTAATTTGACACGTTGAGCTTCACCACCTGATAAAGTAGTTGCAGCTTGACCAATTTGGATATACCCAAGTCCTACATCAACAATTGTTTGAAGCTTCTTTTTGATAGGGATAATATTTGCGAAGAATTCCAACCCCTCCTCAACAGTTAGAACAAGGATATCAGAGATATTTTTACCTTTGTAACGAATCTCAAGAGTTTCTGAGTTGTATCTTTTTCCCTTACATTCTTCACACGTAATCCAGACATCAGGTAAAAAAGACAATTCGATTTTGATTTGCCCTCCTCCGTGACACGTTTCACACCTACCACCTTTGACATTAAACGAAAAACGACCTGGTTTATACCCTCGTAATTTAGCTTCTTTTAATTGAGAAAATAGTTGTCGAATATGATCCCATACCCCCGTATATGTAGCTGGATTACTCCGTGGAGTTCTTCCGATAGGACTCTGATCGATATTTATGACTTTATCAACATTTTCGAGCCCTACAAACTTTTTGTGGATACCTACTCTTCCTTTTGATCCATGTAAGTATTTCATCATTCCTTTATACAAGGTATCGTTCATCAACGTCGATTTTCCTGAACCTGATACACCTGTAAGACAAATGAATCTTCCAAGAGGAAATGCGATTGTAATATTCTTCAAATTGTTTTCTTTGGCACCAACAATTGTTATTTTATTTCCATTTCCATTTGTTCGGCTTTTAGGAATTTGAATGACCTTTTTTCCAGATAAGTATGCTCCTGTATATGATTCTGGAGTGTTCATAATAACTTCTGGTGTCCCTTGAGCGACAAGAGTGCCACCATGAATACCTGGACCAGGCCCAAGATCTATAACATGGTCAGCTGCCAGAATTGTTTGATGATCATGTTCAACTGCAATAACAGTATTCCCAATTGCCCGTAAATTCTTTAAAGACATTAGTAATTTATCTTGATCTCTCGCATGAAGACCTATTGAAGGCTCATCCAAAACGTAAGTGACTCCTACAAGTGCCGAGCCAATTTGAGTCGCTAATCGTATACGCTGGGATTCTCCACCTGAAAGTGTCATTGATGCTCGATCTAAGGTTAAATACGGTAAACCGACGGAAATCAGAAACTTTAATCGACTTTCAATTTCTCTTAAGATATTATATGCAATCTTTTGGTGGGTTTTGGACAAACCTTCTCTTGTTTCCGCAATCCAAGTCAAACATTGCTCAATCGTAGTATTACTAATGTCTACAATAGTTTTATCATTGATAGTGACTGCGAGACTGGAAGGTTTGAGACGTTTCCCTTGACACGTTGCACAAAGATCTTTTCGCATAAAACTCTCGTAATATCTCCGAGAATAATCGGATTTAGTTTCCTGGTACCGACGGTATAAAGTATTAACAATACCTTCGTGATGATGTTGTTTCGATTCCCAGCGGCTTTTTTCAGATTCAAAAACTACACTAATATTCTCCGAAGAACCATGGAGAAGACGGTTAATTACTTCCTCAGAAAGATCCTTCATAGGAGTATCGACTGAAAAGTCATCCCAAGCCTTATCAAGAGCGGTATAATAAGAGTATCTCCATGTTCCTGGTTCCAGTTGTTTATCCATAACACCTCCATTGCGGAAGGTTAGGTCAAAATTGGTTATGATCAGGTCAGGGTCGATTTTAAGGGTTTTACCTAATCCCTGACAGTCTGGACAACTTCCCCATGGAGAGTTAAAGCTAAAATTTCGTGGTTTTAATTCTTCAAAGGATAATGAACAATCTGCACATGCATAATTTTCCGAGAATAAATTATCGGACTCAGATTTTGCACCATTTTCAATCTTTGTGACAAGGATAATCCCCTCGCCCAGCGCTAAGGCTTGCTCAATGGCCTCGATAAGACGTGATTTCGCAAGGTTTGCATTAATCACCAATCGGTCAATAATTACCTCGATTGTGTGAATTTTATACCGATCTAATTTAGGTGGATCGGTGAGTTCATATTCCTCATTGTCTACACGCACTCGCGCATATCCCATTTCCGTCAGACGATCCCACTGTGTGTGGTGAGTTCCTTTCTTCCCTCGAATTATTGGTGCCAATATTTTGATGCGTGTTCCTTCTTCCCATGAACGAATTGTTCTGGCAATAGATTGAGGGGTTTGAATCTTTAATTCTTTACCACATGATGTACAATGAGGGATTCCAACGTTTGCATATAGAAGGCGAAGATAATCATAAATTTCTGTTTGAGTTCCAACAGTCGAACGAGGATTTTTACTTGTCGTTTTCTGTTCAATACTAACTGCGGGGCTTAACCCTTCAATTAGGTCAACATCAGGTTTTTGCATTCTTCCAAGAAATTGTCGTGCATATGCAGATAAAGATTCTACATATCGTCTCTGTCCTTCTGCAAAAATTACATCAAAAGCTAAGCTTGATTTTCCGCTCCCAGAAACGCCTGTTATTACTACTAGCTTATTATGAGGGATATCTACCGATAGGTTACGGAGATTATGAACACGAGCATTTTGAACAGAAATTACCTCTTTCTTACTGGAAACCATTATATATACTCTTCGTGAATAGCATATTTATATACATAGAATCTGGCAAACGGTTTAGGAAATAGAAATAGACCTAGTATTCACTATACTCTTCCTTGGACTCTTCCTTTATCCTAGAACCAACGAGAAATTACTATTGCCATTTTAAAGTAGTTTGACGTTGGTATGAAGAGGTCAATTTAGAAATAAAAAAGTCTTG
Source organism: Candidatus Heimdallarchaeota archaeon (assembly GCA_019057635.1). Lineage (GTDB taxonomy): Archaea > Asgardarchaeota > Heimdallarchaeia > Hodarchaeales > Hodarchaeaceae > Hodarchaeum. The sequence goes on along the minus strand of DXJL01000104.1, from coordinate 14,376 downwards.
TAGACGGATATCAAATTAATCTACCCCCATTTATCTTCCCAGTTCTTAACCTCTATCCAGTCTTTTCACATTTAATTTCTCCTAAGAAGAGAAGTGCCTTTGGTTTTACTAAGAATAAAATTTCTGTTCTCATCAGTTCTTTAAGCATAAATTCATTCCTTAAGACCTGTCTGGACGTTTTGTTCCGTACCCTTAGTCTAAATCCGCTTTTTATACTAGATTTCCTACCTATATTCAATATCTAATCCTAAAAGTTTAAGAATTCCTTCCAAGTTGCTCAATGAAATAATTTTGAAAATGCATTTAAGATCAGGACGAAAAATAAGATGGTTATAGGCAAGATAATGAGGTTTACATTAACTCAGATGAGTAAACGTCGATTACCCATTACTGATGGACAGATAGACGTAGAAGGATTAAGAGGGAAATCAGTTGAGATCATTCGGGATAAATGGGGTATTCCACACATATTTGCCGACCATTCACATGATCTATTTTTTGCCCAAGGATTCGTGCAGGCGCAAGATCGAATATGGCAGATGGAAATTAACAGAAGGACTGCGAATGGAACATTAAGCGAGATTTTTGGTGATATTGCTATCGAAACAGATCGTACTGCTCGAACATTTGGATTCGCTAGATTAGGCAAAATAGATTGGGATTATGCCTCAGAGGAAGTGAAAGAATGTATACAAGCATATACAAATGGTGTTAACGCATTTTTAAAGAATAAAAAATCAAAATTACCTGTAGAATTCACTCTGATTAGGCATAGGCCGGGAGTATGGACTCCGCAAGACTGCTGTGCATTTACACGAGTCATGTTATGGCAACTCTCTCACGCATGGCTGGGAGAACTTATTCGGGCAAAAATTGTTGAGGAAGTTGGGAGTGCGCACGCTGCAGAATTAGAAATTAATTTTCCTGATACACACCCCATCACTCTACCTAATGGTATAGAATTTAATGTCTTGAATAAAAATGGAATACTTTCGGGGTCTAGTGGTCCTTTCCTAGCACGAAGTCAAGGAAGTAATACTTGGGTTATTTCTTCGGAGAGAAGTACATCTGGACATACTTATTTGTGCAATGATATGCATTTATCACTAATGCTTCCGAGTATTTGGTATGAAACTCATTTAATCGGAGCTGGGTTTAACGTTTCTGGAGTTTCATTAAGTGGAAACCCGTTGATTCTCGTAGGCCACAATCAAAACATTGCCTGGGGAAGTACTTTAGCCTTTACTGATGCAGAAGATCTATTTATCGAGAAAATGAATGAAGAAGATCCCACACAATATGAAGTAAATGGAAAATGGGTAGATGCCGAAGTTATTGAAGAAGAGATTATTGTTAAAGGACAAGAGGAACCTCATATAGAGAAAGTATTGATTACTCGCCATGGGCCAATAATAAGTGATGTCATCGAGGGGACAAAAACCCGAATTGCAACTAATTCAATGGCCTTAAAGCCCAGTCAAGCGTTACAGGGTTATTTCTTGTTGAATAAAGCAGCTAATTGGAATGAATTTGTAGAAGCTATGCAATTCATTGATGCCACACAATTAAATATGTCTTATGCGGATGTGAACAATAATATAGGCTATTGGGTTACAGGAAAAGTTCCGATTAGAGCAAATGGACATAAGGGGAATATACCTGTTCCAGGATGGAATGATTCAAACGAATGGCAGGGAGAAGTTCCCTTTGAATCGATGCCGCACGCTCTAAATCCAAAACAAGGATATATCATTAATTGTAATCATAAAATCGTTCCTGATGATTTTCCCTATTTTTTGGGTGAGGTGTGGATGAATGGAGCGAGAGCAAAACGATTCGAACAAATTCTTGCTGATAAAGGAGGCAAACTTTCTGTGGAAGATTTCAAAGCAATGCAAATGGATGTTACATGTTTACCTGGACAGCAATTTGTGGAATTCGTAAGAGATTTAGAAATAGCTATCAACGATGACACAGAAGCCTCAGTGGCTTTACAGCTCTTAACCGATTGGAATGGAGTATTATCTACTGACTCAATAGGTGGAGCGATTTACGAAGTTTTACGATACAATATAGTTCGCGATATTCTAAGTTGTGGTTTAAGCGAGAAATTAGTACTAGAAATTATGGGAAAAGGATTTAATCCAGTTTTGTATCATGCTAATGAATTTTATGGTCATGATACTTATACTATTATGCGTTTGCTAAAAACACCTGATTCTTGGTGGATCCAAGAGGCAGGGGGAACAAAAGAAATAATCATCCGGAATTTGAAGAAAACAGTCATATGGTTATCAAATTCATGCGGTAAAAAACCTACAGGTTGGCGGTGGGGTATACTTCACAAGATCCACTTCCCCCATGCATTAGGGCTTAAAAAACCACTTGATCAGGTTTTTGATCGGGGTAATATTCCAATCGGTGGAGATACAGACACTCTTTGTCAAACTGCAATTCACGCAGATGACCCATACGATGTTAATGCGTGGGCTCCATCTCATAGACAAATAATTGACATGAATGACTTATCAAAATCATTGATGATATATGCTCCAGGTCAATCGGGACATTTAGCGAGTGAACATTACGATGATTTGATACCAATTTGGTATAATGGAGAATATCATCCTATGTTATGGGAGCGAGAGGATATCATTGCTCGTGCAGAAGGACGCCTTATATTGAAATGGGGGTAAAAATTCCCTCCCCATTAGTAAATTCTTACCAAGAATAAATTGTATATAAACTACTTTAACGGTCCTCTTGTTATGGTGGTAATTGCAGAAATTGCTTATAGCCCATGAATCTCTATAAATGGACCCTCAATGGAATTTCACTTATCGTAATCAAAATGAGACCAACTACAGTCAATGAAATTAGAATATATAAGATTTGGAATAAGCCGTGGTTGTATAACCATTGTACGCGATCAATGGTTGATCTACTTTTAATTGCTAAATGGCTTAACTTGATTAACACTTGGTGTTCCTTCTCGTTAAAATGATCCTGATCCAATATCTTTTCGATATTCAAATCGTGTTTCACTCGAGCTAAACGCAGTCGAGCACGATGAATCATAATTTGCGTAATTAAGGAAATAAATACCATACAAAGAAGCATTAGTATATTAACACCAGCAAGTAATCGGGTTGAAAGTAATGTTCCACTAAAGAAAAATTGAAGAGAAAGAAAGGTTAGCACAGATGCGGACATAGCAACTGATACAAGGGGAGTTACTGCTGCACTTAAAAATTCGATTCGAGTGCTAGCATTTTCTAATAGTTCTAGAAGTTCCTTTCGAAGGGAAATTGCTTCATGAGAATGGCTCGAAGAATGAGATTTGTTTGTTGGCTCCAGTTTTACTCACACATTTCATTTTTATTGTTAACCAAGAAATTTCTTTCCAAATGTACGCAATGCATCTTGGAACATTTCGATAGGAGCAGCTGTTAAACCTGCACCGATTTGGCCAACTCCAGCATCTTTATGAGCAATACCAGTATTAATGAGAGGAGTCTCATTTAATTCTACCACTCGTCGTATATCGACACCTGTCGGTGTTCCGCGAAAATTTAGAATTGGAATTGTAAATGATTTACTTATCCCCTCTGTTATTTCGTACATTCTTTCAGTTCTGGACACTGCATCGGTTGCAACCCCACCAACAAAAGATACAATGGCTGGAGAGGCTGCCATTGCAAATCCACCTATTCCAATAACTTCAGAAATCGTGGAATCGCCTAAATCTGGGCAGGCGTCGGCTGTTGAATATCCAGGAAAATACAATCCATCTACCATCGTTGCTGGGGAGGTAAACCATGATCGACCTAATCCCGAAACTTGAATACCAATATCAGTACCATTCCGAGCCATAGCGACCATTAAAGAACAATATTCGATGTCACGAGCCGCATCCGCAATTAGCTTTGAGTGAGGCATAGATAAATTTAAGTGAAAAATATCTGCATTATCTTTAACAAATTGAAATACTTCTTTTACGATTTCTGAATCAGCGGTATCTAAAAGATGAGGTGTTAGTTCACTTAAGAAAAGATAAGTACCTGATCGGTTTCTATTATGGGCCTCATCCCCCATATGAAGGGATTCAGATATTATTGACTTAATATCAATTCCTTTGGAATGAATGATGGCTTTTTTCATAGTAGGTGCTAAAATATCTTTCATCCAGTTAAGACGCTTTAAAACATCATCACCCCACCCACCGAATCTTAGAACTTTTCCTCTACCTTCGTTTAGTGTACAAAAAGCTCTTGCTTTAGTTTTGGGATCTTCTAATACAAATACGGATTGATGAGGCGCAGTAACCCCTGTCATGGGGCCAACTGCATCATGATCATGATTTGGATCAAATTTTATCTCCCCTGATGCGGCTAAATCGTAACCATCTTCAATTGAATCAGCTAATCCTTCGTATACTAATATCCCAGCAATTGCACCTTTTGTCGGTCCTGACATTTTTTCCCAGTCAATAGGCGGGCCTGCATGCAAAACTGTTTTTTTATCCATTCCAGGAATAACGTTAATCGCAAGATCGATGTCAACCAAAATTGGTTGTACACGTGCCATCTTTTCTAGAGCTTCTTGATTTGCCGTGTCTATTGATTTTTTTATGTTCATTGATACCACACTTGTATGTTAGCTAGTAAAGTAGATTAGAGCAGCTTATCCAATAAATGTAGGAGCTCACGATTACCCCTTGCTGGTGGTTCCCATTTAATATGAACTACTGGGATACCTTGAGTTTTAGATGCCTCAAAAAAAGAACGTAATCCGATATTTATTACCACTGGCCCATCTTTTACTAATTCATCAATTTTCTTCGTCATAACCTTACATCTCTTATTTTATTTCAGTTTTATCTTTCTTTAAGGCGATTAAAGCAGCTAATTTTGCTGCTTGAGCATTAGTAGGCATTGTAATTATACCATGAGACGCCAATCGATTGAGAGAATTGTTATAATCCTGTGGATCTAAAGGTGTACCGCAAACATGTGCTACAATAGGAATGAACCTGTCATTCTTTTTCCATTGGAGAAATGCATCTTCCATATCAAGGACTGGATCAGGATGGGATCCGTACCCTAGTACAAAATCCAGTAGAATCACAGCTGTTTCAGGATCATTAATTTCTTTCAAAAATCGCTGAGTACGCTCAGTTTGATCAATCATAGGATGAGGTTTACCAAGTGTAAACTCATCTGCTCCCATATCAATCAGAGTATTACCTTGACTTGTCTTAACATTTTCAATAATCCGTGTCCCATCAAGGTGGACATTGGTATAGAGTGAATCCTTTGTTAATAACAGATCTCTGATGATCTGAGCTGCTTCAAAGGTGAAAGTGCCTCCAGCGAACAGTCCTCGAATAAATTTTTGATCAGGATGGAGACGTTGTTTTGCTTCTCTTAGGGAATTTACTACTTTCACTTCATCTTCGAACTGAATAGTTGTTCGTGTTAACTTACCTGACTGTATAAACGTTGCTGCAGTGTAAGCTGCTTCTTCAAGTGTATCAACAGTCACAGATTTATTTGGAAAATCACAATATCCGTGGTGTTTACCGAGAAAGTTTATGATAACTGGTTTCGAACAATTCCTAATTTCCCTCACGATTTTGGACATCGTATTTGCTTCTGGAGGTTTCGAAACCAATATAATAAGTTTAATAGAGGTGTCCCTTTCTAAAGCATGTAACCCATCTATCATTGTGATTCCTCCAACAGTATCCGTCACATCTCTCGATCCTGTACCAATAGCATGTGTTACACCTAAATTCAGATGATGACATAATGTCATTACCTCTTGAGTTCCTGTACCAGATGCAGCTATAATACCAATGGAACCAGGATTTACTATATTACAGAAACCCAATCCAACATTTTTAATCATGGCGGTACCACAGTCTGGTCCCATTAATAGAAGGCCTTTACTATGTGCTTCCTTTTTCAATCGAATTTCATCTTCTAAAGAGATATTATCAGAAAAAAGAAGAACATTAAGATCATTCATTAAAGCAATATGAGAATCTCTTGCAGCATATTCTCCTGGAACTGAAATCACAGCCAAATTTGCATCAGGGAGACCCGTAAGAGCACCTCGAATAGACCGGTACAATAATGTGCTATCATGAGAGGATTGAACAGATTGAGAAAGATAATCAATGATAAAACTGATGGCTGCTTCTGCAATTGCTTCCGAGTCAGCTCGAATTGAAATAATTATATCATTCGCGTCTGCTATAATAGCCTCGGGAGTGAGGAGTCCAACCTCTTCTAATAAAGGTTTATTCTTTTTTGTGCCCATCATTACAGAAGCTATTTTGACACCGTCAATTTCTTTGCTGACACTAGATGCAGCTCTCATTAACTGAACTGAATCACGATATTCCTGATGTATGAGGTGGGTTCTAACAATAGCCATTACTAACACACGTATTCGTCGGTAAAGCAGACAATATATGTGCACTCTTCACAGTCATAAAGAATTTTTCGTGAATAATATCAGCTGGAGAAAGACGATTATAAATTATTTTTTTGAATTTCTCCATAAAATCCCAATAAGACCGAAACAGACTCCAATTACTCCTCCTGAAATGCATAGAATTAATAATATACCAAAAAAGGGAAAACTAATATCAGGACGTATTGATTGGAAATTATCAACGACATCTGGGAGATAGATCTCGGTAAAAAGTAGACCAAATACAACAAATAAACAAATAATACCCGAGGCTAAATAAAAAATGGGCCCACTAAGTGAATAATCTTTTCCACCAAAAAAGCTCTCGTATAGAGTCTTTTGATTATTTTTTGTGCGCTCATCCATATCCCAATCACAAAAGAATTGGTTTATGAGTACTTAAGATTTTCTATTATTCATATACCTTCTCTTCAGTAAATTCTGCCCCAGTAGCATCATGTTCCACATCCCTTGACTCCAAGTTTGGATCAGATTCGAGAATTTCCTTATAATACTCATGCTGGATAAGTAAACTCATAATTTCATTTGTACCGGTCCAAATACTCATTAATCTAATGTCTCTTAGAAGACGTTCAATTGGATACACATTGGTATACCCTATGCCCCCAAGAATTTGCATTGCATGATTTATAACATTCCAAGCCGAATCAGTGGCGAATTTCTTAGTTTCAGATACCAGTCGACGAATTACTCCGCTTGTTAACCCTTTATTTTGATCTATTGTTCGACTTGTTGTAAAGAGGAGACTACTCGCTGCATCAAGAAGTGTTAGGCTTTCTGCAATTTTGAATGAAACAGCTTGAAATTTCCGAATAGGTCGTCCAAATGCTTTACGTCGAGAACTATATTTACCAGCAACTCGAAGACCAGCACGTGCAGCTCCAATAGCACCAGCAGCGGAAGTCATTCGTTCTGGAATCATCATTTGATTGAAAATTTCACCTCCAGCATTTAACTCACCTATAAGGTTTTCTTCAGGAATTTCAACATTTTCAAAAACAAGACGACCAGTACCTCCTCCCCTTGATCCCATCAAACCATAGACATGCTTTATTTCTACACCAGATACTCTTTCTACAAGAAAAGTGCTAATAGAGGCTCTGGGGTCTGATGCCTTTAGGTCTGTTTTTGCGTAAACTAGAAAAATTTCAGCTCCTTCGGCACCAACTACAAAACGTTTTTGCCCATTGAGTATATATGAATCCCCCTGCTTTTCCGCTTTACATGTTGCCCCAAAAAAATCTGATCCCCCTCTAGGCTCAGTCAACGCTTCTGCGGTATAGAGTCTTCCTTCTAGTATCGGTTGTAAGTACTTCTGTTTCTGTTCTTGCGTCCCAAATTGATTGATTGCTTCTCCAACAATACTTGGAAGAGAATAGAGACAACCTAGGGCTGGGCCCAGAACACCAACTTCTTCAATAACAGCTGATTCGGCAACCCAGCTTAGTCCCAAACCACCAAACTCCACAGGAAAGCGTACTCCAAGGAGGTTTTGCTTAGCTAGATCTTTGATGAAATTCGTAGGATATTGAATTTCCTCCTGATCCATCTTTCGTAACATAGAAGGAGGAATGGTTTTAATGACTTTTCGTACCTTATATTTAATTTCCTTCTCATTACCTGTGAGTAAAATATCCAACATCAGAAATTTCTCCTTTTCTAATTAAATTTTCAAAAGTTAAGTCCTTTAGTGCTGAATAGGCCTAAAAACTTTTTCCACTTTCTAGATTTAACATAAAAATCTTGAAGTTAATCTTCCCTAAAATTCGAACCCTAAGTAGAAATGTAACGGTGAGTGAATTTTTTGAGTTCCACTAATATCACCAATGTACTATTCACATGACTAGATTTGTCAGACAACTATTTGGAAAATAGTTCTGGACAGGATGAGTCACACATCCGCTATCCGGCAGGTTAGCAACAAGAGAAAGGTAGTACTATGGCAATTTCTTATCACACTCTAATCAAAACCTGGAAAAGGACGAATTTTTTCTCCAAATTTCTTAATATTTAGATAAAGCTGAAGGTATTCTTCTAATGCTCGTGTTTTTATAGCTGCATTCTGAAACGAGTCTTCACTAACCGCAACAACACCGTGGTTCTCCAGAATAAGAGTTTGGCTATCCCACAATAATTCAGCAACAGCGTCTCCTAATTCTGTTGATCCGCTTTGTTGATACGGTACAATAATGATCTCGGGAACTAAAAAACCTAATTCAGCGGTAAGCGGTGGAATTTTGGGAGGTTCCGCTAAAATTGAAAATGCTGTAGCAAGCGGTGCGTGTGAATGGACTACGAATTGAAAATCATCGTCTTCCTGATAAATACGAAGATGTATAGGCCATTCTACACTTGGAGATAGTTCACTATCGCTATCTACTTCTTCACCGTCCATAGTCATTTTGATTAGGTGCTCAGGTTCAACCAGATCTTTCTTCATACCTGAAGGAGTAATCCAAAAATACTTTTTAGGATCTTCGATAGATCGAAAACTAAGATTTCCTCCGATATCAGTCAGTATTTTCTCTTGGTACAGCTCTTTCATGGTAAGACATAAAGACACTTTTCTTTCGTGATCGGTCACAAGTAATTCACCAGTTTAACAGATTACCTTTTGGGAAGAATAAAAAGTTATTTCATTAGCTTTTGTAGCTTTAAAAGGTCAGGCATTCTTCCTTTCACTTTTAGTTTCTTGGAAGTATATGCTTTCATACCTCCAATCTCACCTTTCATGATCCCAACCCAAGTTTCTGAATCTGTTCTGATCTTGATATCCGCTTTCTCTGGATCACCTTCAATAAGCTCATTAGGATTTCCAGCTTCTATATTAAAGTAAAATGTTTTATCTAAATCCGTTAAATTAAAAGCCATTGTTTTATTCCATTTCCTATAAGTTTTCTTGGCTTTTTCTGTCAGAAAATTCTCCCTTAGCTTGTTGATCATCACAATATATTCTTCTTCAGCTACAATTGTTCACCGTCATTTTGTAAAATAAATCTCCGATATGAATCTAGGAAGTAAATCTAAGAAGAAATTGATGATTACAAAAGCATTCTGTCATTACCATGTAATGAAGGACAAAATTAGAGGAAAATTCGAATCAGAATAGGTTTTCTAACTGGAATTTCAGTGATTTAGATAAATTCATCTAATCCAAGTGCCCTCAATCGTTTTTTCATTTGGCACGGTTGTAGTGGTATCCCAATTTAACGAATCGAGAAAATCCATAATTAATTCTTTTTCCTTACTAGTAGAAATTGCCCTATTTGGCCCTCGTTCTGCTTTTTCTAAGACTCTTTCAGGTAGTTTATAATCAAGAGGATTTTTCCCTTCCCTTAAATTAAATATATGTTTTAGAATTAGAATCCTCTCTCCAATAGTCACAATATCTTCAATTGAGAGGTCGAACCCAATAACTAAATTTACGAATTCAAGTACAGGAAAATTTCCTGTTAATAAATTGAACTGACACAGCCCTAGCGAAGATACAGTTTTATGATAACAATAGAAATTGAAAAAACGATCGGTTTTAGGGATCTCTGGAAACATTTGACTAAATTTAGTGAGGTCAATCATTAGTTCCGAGAACGGAGTATGTCTACCAGGTGCTGGATCCAATCTGTACGGTAAAATCATACTTTTGGAGAATCTAGGGTCGTGAGCGGGTAAAGGTTGGTTTTGGATGTGCATTCCACTATTCGTATCATATAGTTCTGATGCACGAGCAAAACCATCCGCAAGTATATCGCCTATCCCTTTTCTCGTCGTAATCAATTTTAACAAAGATAAATAATCTTTAGGATCACCCCAAATCGGATTTAAACCGTTCATTTCATCTTTTGGAATTTTTCCGCTTTCTGACGCTTCTATTACAAAAGCTAGGATAGCACCAGCGGCTATTGTATCCAAACCTTGACGATTGCAATAATCATTTAATTGATATATTGCTCCGATGTCATCATTCAATAAATTTGCCCCTAGCATGATTAAAGTCTCATACTCAGGTTTATGAGTTTCTTCAAGAGTGAATTGCTCATTTGAGTATTTCATTATTCCTCCACATGCCATAGGACAGCTGTGACAACTATAATTCTTTACTTGAAATTTGGTTACATTATCCCCAGTAATTCTAGAGCTTTTTTTCAAGGGGAAATCAATGTATGATCCTTTCCAGTTTTTAATGGGAGCATCACCTGTTTCTACAAGAATCGCACTCCCAGCACAGGTTCCCCAACGTCGATAGCTTTCAATAATCATATTACTGGGACTCATTGAGCCAAAATTCTTTATCCGAAAACGACGAATCCAAGGAGCAAAAGTTGTCGATGCCTTCAGTCCAGGTTTCATAAGTGGACTAATACCTTTATTGATCCGCTTATTGACCAGTTTTCGTAACTCATTGAGACCTGAAGGATCCGCCGACTTAATCGATTTAGTTCCCCATACTACGACTGCCTTCAGATTTTTCGATCCCATAACAGCGCTTACTCCACTCCGAGCGGCAATTCGACCTTTATCAGTAACAATTCCAGAAAATAATACTAAATTTTCTTCTGCTAACCCAATACTAGCAATTTGTGTTTTTTTACCATATTCTTCCTTCAAGATGTCCTCTGTATGAACACAATCTAGCCCCTTAAACTGATTTGCAATTATGATTTCAATTCTATCATCAGTCACTACAATGATTGATAATTGTTCGGCTTTTCCTGTTATGATGAGCGAATCATATCCTGTTTTTCGTAGCTCAGATCCAAAACGGCCTCCTGAATTTGCTTCACCCCAACCGCCTGTGAGAGGTGATTTACAAACAACCGTTAATTCACAGCTAAAAAAATGTTGGGAAAAATTGTAAAGAAGGAAGGAAAACGGTATAAAACTTACACGTTCCCGTGATAAGAGGAAGTAGAAAAAAGTTAGGACATTATAAATAATTCATCAAAAAAGTAGATGGTGAGTGATTACATAATGCATTATAAGAAAAACTCAGCACTCCTGACCCGAAAAGGTATTATGGGACTGTAAAAATGAATTAAGAGTTTACTTAGCTGTGAATGTTATGTAAAATGTGATTCGTGTACGAGGTGAAAAATAAAAGAGCTTTCCCCCTACTTCCATATGTTAGTCAAGTCTTGCTTCCTATCATCGCTGTCCGCATACCAGCGATTTTCCTCCCTTAGTTGTTCTTAGCTACAACTTTTGGTAAGATTATAGTATGCGTATACCTACCAGAAAATGGAACTTTTGTTGCACTCAATATACCAGTAATAAAGCATATATAATTATCAGGAGATAAGGGGTCGATATCAGTAGGCATATTATTCAAAAGATATTCTATTATGGTTCCTTCCCCACCTAAATATTTCTTAAATCTTTCATCATTGAAAGAAATTTCTTCAGAATTGACTTTACCTGAAGAAAGATTGATTATTCCCATTTTCATTTGATTTGTGAATGCCATAATCCAAAACAACCCAATTGAAAAGCTAGTAATTATTTTAAGAGAAGCATTTTCTTGAATTTTTCATCTTTCCTATGATCAAAGGGAATTAGTAATCTCATGAACTTGAAGAAACAAGATTTTTTACACAAGAATACACCGATATTTTTTGGTAATTGAAGTTGTTTAATAATGTAGTAGGGACTAGTATTCCGCGAGCAGATGGCCATGAAAAAGTTACAGGTACAGCTCTCTATATTGATGATTTACGTTTTCCTAGAACTTTAATTATGAAAGTGCTGAGGGCTGGTGTTCCTCATGCTATCATTAATTCAATTGAAATAACTAAAGCCATAGATATGCCAGGAGTACATGAAGTATTCACTGGGAAATCTTTAAACCTAGATAAAAATCATTTGTTGGGAACCTGTATCTTTGATCAACCACCATTAGCTATTGATAAGGTAAGACATGCTGGTGAGATAATTGCCGTCGTTATAGCAGAAACAGAAAAGCAAGCATTGGCTGCAATTGAAAATATTGATGTGGACTTTAAAGAATTACCCTTTATTTTGGATCCAATAGAGGCCGCTGATAAAAAAGCGCCCCTTATTCATGAACAGAATGGTAAATATCATCATGTCCCTACATTTGTCCCAGAACCTCAGACAAATATATTTTACAAGTACCATCTCAAGAAAGGCGATTATGAATATGTTTTCCAGGATGCAGAAGTTACAGTAGAGGATAGTTTTGATTACCCGCTAATGAACCACGCGGCTATTGAACCTCACGGTGCCATTGCCCGATGGGACCATACAGGAGAACTACATCTATGGAGTAGTTCCCAAGCACCATTCGTACTTCGTGAAGTACTTGCAAACTACTTTAAAATTGAACAAATGACGAGGATACATATCCATATCCCATACTTAGGAGGAGGATTTGGAGGAAAAAGTGACTACACCATTGAACCTCTTGTTGCATTAGCTGCAAGATTAGTTCCAGGTTATCATGTCAAATTTGTGCTAACTCGAAAAGAAGTTTTCATTGGATCAGTTTTGGGTCGAGGGATGAAAGGTCACATGAAACTAGGGGCAAAAAAGGATGGCACACTCGTCGGGATAGAAGCCACACAATATTTTTCAGATGGAGCTTACGGGGATACTGGGTGTAATGTAGTGCTAGCTGCTGGTCACAACTGTGTGGGGCCGTACTTTTTCCCTAATTGTAATCTCAAGTCTTATGGTGTTTATACTAATACCACACCAGTCGGAGCTTTCCGTGGATACGGACATCCCGAAGGTCAATTCATGATTGAACGATTGTTGGAGAAATTAGCCTTAAAGTTAGGAATGGAGTATGATGATTTAAGAATGAAAAACTTCCTACGTCCTGGCGATACAAATTCTCTTGGACAGATCATCAATGATCATAACGGAGACATTAGAAAATGTTTTACGCAAACAATAACAAAACTTAATGAAACACCTCTCCCTCCTGAAGATGAAAGTTTTTTCTATGGGCGTGCTGCTGTTGGACTTATTAAATCTCCAGTTCAAGCCGCTAATGCCTCCTCGAATGTTTTTCTAAAATTCAATGAAGATCTTACAGTGAATATTTCGACAGGTGGAGTTGAACTAGGACAGGGTAGTTTGACTGTACTTGCCCAAATTGCGGCTCAAACGTTACATATTCCAGTAAATAATATTAGAATCAATTATGAGATAAATACGCAATTAACTCCTTATGAATGGCAAACAGTGGCAAGTATGACCACAATGCGGGTTGGAAATGCAATAATATCTGCGTGTGAAAAATCTATCATGCAATTTAAGCAAAATGCGGCCTTAGTATGGGACTGTACTCTTAAAGACATAGTTTATGATGGTACCAAGGTAAGCTATGAGGAAAAATCTCTAGATCTGAAAGAATTAGTGCGTGGCTATCAGTACTCTGATGGGCATACAGTAGGTAATCCTATATTGGCTACTGGTTCATCAGTTGTTCGTAATGTTACATTTCCAGACTTAGAAACTGGACAGTATCAACCCTATGAGTGGACGTTCGGAAGTCAAGGAATTGATATAAAAATCAATAAGAAAACAGGAGAAATTAGCATTCAACATTTCGTAACAGCTCTTGACGCGGGAAAAGTAATTAATCCTGCTTTAGCACGCGGACAAGTCACCGGTGGAGTGATGCAAGGTATAGGCCAAGCGTTAAAAGAAAAAATTGTTTATGATGAATCAGGCAATATGACAACAACCAATCTGCGGAGATATGCGATTCCGCGACTGTCTGACATGCCAGAGAAATTTAGTTGTATCTTTATTGAAACCCCTCAACCAGATGGGCCTTTTGGCGCACGTCCTATTGCAGAACATCCTGCGTTAGGCCCTCCCTCAGTCATTTTGAATGCAATACAGAGGGTT
>DXJL01000103.1 GCA_019057635.1 Candidatus Heimdallarchaeota archaeon | reverse complement strand
CTATAATACATGAAAAAAGTCCCGTACTCGAATATCTATCATACACGGATATTAAGCCATAATTGTAACTTCCTATTGATCCATAAACATTCCTATTCTGTTTAAAATAGGAAAAAGCAATTAATGGTCTAATATCAGCAAATTAATACACGAGATAAAATAAACAAAATTATAAGAAATTTAGATACTTAAATACTGTAAATAAGTTTTAGTAGGGGCGAGGTGATATAATGAAAAAGAAGCAGGTAATTTCATTATATTGAACAATTACTAACAGAAAAAATGATTTGCAAAATTTCAATTTTGTGTTATGATTTAATTATTTGCTTGTGAAGGTGATAAAATATGAAGTGTAATAACTGTGGGAGCTTTATAGAGGCTAAATGGGTTTTCTGTATGCAATGTGGAGCAAGAAACGATCAAACGAATTCACCAAATCAGACTCCTGAAAAGGAGAAACTTAGTTCAATTCATATTCGCTGTAAGAGGGAAAATGGATTTAATTTTGTGATTAAAGGGAAAAAGAAGGTATTATGCAATATACGTTTTCTCTTTACTGGTGATGGACACCCTAAAGCCGTGTTACAGCTTGCTGCTCCTTCTCGTATGGATTTTGACGAATTTTCGGAACTCGCCTCATTTATGCAATACATTATGAGGTTAATAGGGAATGTGGAAGAGTCATCAAAAGCAGCGTGGGAATCTGAGATAGAGGAAATTCTCAGAACGAATCTTCTTCTTTAAGATTATTGATATAGAGATTTTCCCCAGAAAAAACAGGCTTAGTTCCTTGATATTTCAATGTGAAAAAAGGGGGAGGAGATATTAAGGTCACTCAAGACCCTAATATTTAATTATTCTATTCTATGGTTTGAAAACTATTCTTTACTCCTAAGAATGCTATTATCCCCATTATTGGAACAGGAAGTATTTTGATAATAAAACCAAGCGCTGCGAGAAATAAACCTCCTACTGCTGCATCTAAATCGCCATAACTTGTACTTGCGGGGTCAAGGATAATTTCAGCAATAGGTACCCAGCCTACAACAATCATAGCTGCTCCGACAATGTGTACTATTGCATATGCAGTAAAGAGGTTACTTTTGCCTGTACCGATACCTTCTAGTTCCTGAAATTTTGTCATCGTTGTGTTAAATGAGAACATCAGGAGTAATAACAAAACTGCCGCAATTCCAAACAGAACAGGGGGAAGTATGGCATATAAGTCAAGATTTGCAATATCAGGGTCTCCCAATAGGTAGAAATCTGGAATAAGCATACCCATGATTAAGCGCCAGATGATAGATAAAATAACCCATCCAAACGCGAGATATGCTCCTCTTTGAGTAAAATTACCCACTGAGGGGTAATGAATGCCAATATTTAGCATTCCGAATCCAATTAGACCAAATCCAATTAAATCCAACCAAAAAGATAGTGTTTGAACTAATTCGATTGTATTTACATCTTGTAAAACGAATGTCATCATTATTAGTAGTATTAAAACTATATTCTGAGCTACAAGAATTGTTGCACCCCAAACCAAAAGATTTTTAGCTGTTTCTCGTTCCAAAACTCTTCCTTCCATTTAATTTTTACTAAATACGATAATTAAATTGGAATATTTTCAATAATCATCCGCTTTAATCCTTCCACACTCTTTCTTACTCAATTCTAATATGAAAAATTGTTTCAGAGTTAAGTGGTGAATATCATCCAATCATCCAATTGCACAAAGAAAAGTTTTATAATATAAAAGAGTATCCTCTATTCGGTCTACCGACTAGTAAAATACAAATCTCGCTAAAATAAATGTCCATCTGAAAATGTCAATTTTAGCACTATTGACCAAATAGAACCCGAAAATAGACGAAAAAAGGGATTCGGCTAAGGAGGTCCCCAGACAAATCCATAAATCGAGCGATTGTCAATAGTTCTGACCTGTTTCCATGTAGCTACAAGTTTCATGCCAATATGCAGACTATCAATAGATTCAACCTCGATTTGACCTGTGTACCTTACATCACCTAGATCAATCACCCCCAAGAATAGGGAGCGTGATTCAATACCAGAGGGAGGAGCTTTTAGCTGCGTGAATGTAATTAAGGTTCCCTCGGAGGAAACGGGGACTTTCTCAAATTCTCGGTGCTTACATTGAAGACAACGTCCGTGTTTAGGATAATGCAATTTTCCACAGTTCAAGCATTTATAACCAAATGGTATATGTTCGGACATTCTTATCACCCTGTAATTCGAGAAAGGATTGTTGATACAACATTGTTTCCAAATCCACCAAAATTTACTGCATAACCATGCTTTGGATCATTAGGTACCTGTCTTTCACCTGCTTCTCCACGTAATTGCCATACTAATTCACACAACTGAGCAACTCCAGTTGCTCCAACGGGATGTCCACGAGCTTTTAATCCACCAGAAGTATTTACAGGAAATTTACCCAAAAGTTCAGTTTCCCCTTCTCTAATGGACAGATGTGACTTTCCACGTTCGTAAAAACCTGCGGACTCTAACTCCGCTAGCTCAAGGATTTCAAAGGCATCATGGATTTCAGCAAGATCAATATCCTCTCGGGTCAAACCAGCCATTTTGAATGCCTGATCTGAGGCAATTTTCACAGCTTTTAAAAATGTGGGATCTTCTCGTTCGTGAACAGCCATCGTATCCATACCTTGTCCAGTACCTGCAAATTTAATAATAGGAGTCCTTTCAAATTCTTGAACTTTATCCATAGAACATAGTATAAGCGAAGCACTACCATCACTGACGGGGCACATATCATATAAATGTAAAGGATCAGCTATCATCGGATTATTTAATTTTGCTTCTCTACTTGTTAAAATCCCTTCCATAGTGATTTTTTGTTGAATATGAGCATGTGGATTCTTCAAGCCATTTTGATGATTCTTAATCGCAACTCTTGCTAAATCCTCTGATGTCACTCCATATTTTTCAAAATATAATCTCGCAAGGAATGCACCCAAACTAGGAAACGTGATACCATGAATATATTCTGCCTCTGGATGAGCCATAGTAGCAACAAAATCAGTAACAACAGGCCCTGGGGCAACACGCATCTTTTCCCCTCCAGTGATCATCACAACATCATGGACTCCTGATGCAATAGCCATATAGCCAATGCGAGCAGCAGTAGCACCAGAGGCAGGTCCATTTTCGATGGAAGCTCCAACTGCAGGAAACAAATTAAGATAGTCAATCAACGCTGAACCGAGTGCGGTTTGATTATTAATTCTCCCCGCTCCCATGTTAGCAACAAAGACTGCATCAATTTCATCAGTTCCTGCATCATCAATCGCAGAAAGAGAAGCTTTGGCCATCATCTCAATTAGAGAACCACTGTATTTTCCCCAACGGCTTCCTATTCCTGCGCCAATTATGGCAACATCACGCATTTAAAATCCCTTCAAAAATTCATCTTTTGGAGTACCCGTGATTTGGTACGTAACATCTTCAGGTAATAGAATATTCTCTCTGACTGTTTTAAGATATTCTTCAGGAATAGGTCGATTTTCTGTTCCAAAACATCGCTCAGATTTTACATAAGATTCCCAGTTCTTTCTAGTAAGATAATAGCTAGGGACGCCACCTAAAGGATGTTCGAAATCGAAATTCTCTTCCAGTCGTAATTCCTCCATCCATCGACGAAAACCAATATGTGATTCAGCAACAATCTTAACTTCATCATTTTGGAGATAGTCCAGATGATGTTCCATCTTAGCAACAAAAAGGTGAGCACCGACACGAAGACCTCGTTTAAAGGTCATAGTATGATAACTGATACCAATCTTCGGATCATTGAAACTCAAATAGCCGTTTACTAATCCTAAGACTTCTCCTGTATCATGTACCTGGCCAAGAAGGACATACTCATCCTGTACACGATATTGCACGTATGCGAGTAATTCCCCCAGAATTCTTGCGCCTACAAGATCATAAAAGTCTTTGTTGATTTTTACAATATCATAAAATATTGGGATAACCTTTTTCGTTTCCTCTCTTGTAATCTGACGAACAACCATTTTGGAGCCGTCAACTAAATTGATAAATTTAGCTGGATAAGGAGAATTTTCGGGGTTCACTTCATTCGGTTTTGGTCTTAGAATATCTTCATCTGCTGACATTTTTATCAACTTTATAGCTTTATTTAGCACATTATTCCATTACAATAGTAATTGGAAAACTGATTCGGTATTAAGGAAGTCTGATTGTAGATTAAAAATTCTTTCTTGCGTTAGCTAAAAGGACTAGATCCTGAGAAAAAAGATAATTAGTAATAGGATATGATCGCCATCAAGGATACAGGAGCATTAGAATTGACAGACAAATTTTCAGTGGATGAGAGTATTGCTTTACAGTTAGATTTAGAGGACCCTCTCTCAGAGTATCGAGATCACTTTTATTTTCCCGGTAATAGCACAATCTACTTTGACGGTAACTCTTTAGGTTTATTTTCAAAGGAAGCAGAACAATCTCTGCTTAAAGTCATAAAAGATTGGAAAGAACTTGGTATCCTTGGCTGGTATAAGCCGAAGAATTCTTGGTTTTACTTCGGAGAAGATCTTGGCGCAATGGCCGCTCCACTCGTTGGAGCTGAGCCAGAGGAAGTAGTTGCGACGGGAACTACTACAGTTAATCTACACTCCCTAGTCAGTACGTTTTATCACCCAGAAGAAGGAAAATGTACTAAAATAATTGCAGACGAATTAGATTTCCCCACAGATATCTATGCGTTGAAAAGTCAGATAAAATTGAAAGGTTTGGATCCGAAAGAACATCTCATACTTATTCCTAGTAATGATGGTCGCACAATTGATGAAGATAAAATTATTAAGCGTATGGATGACGATGTGGCGTTAATTCTTCTTCCATCGGCATTATACAGAAGTGGGCAATTATTCAATATGGAATATCTAACAAAGGCTGCGAATGACCGGAATATTCCAATTGGGTGGGATTGTAGCCATTCTGTAGGTGTTGTACCTCACAAATTTGACGAATGGGGAATAGATTTTGCATTTTGGTGCAGTTACAAATATTTAAACTCAGGCCCAGGAGGAACAGGATTCCTTTATCTGAATAGGAAACATTTCGAGAAGGAACCTGGTCTAGCAGGGTGGTTTGGGTATGAAAAAGCAAGACAATTTGATATGTCATTGGACTTTAACCATGCAAAATCTGCTGGAGGATGGCAAATTTCTAGCTCGAATATTCTCTGTTCAGCACCGATCGAGGGGGCATTAAGCCTCCATTTGAAAGCTGGAATTCACAATATTAGAAAAAAATCTATTCACCAGACAGAATATCTTATATATCTTGTTGACAACCTTCTTACAAAAGATCCCTATAATTTTAGAATTGGCACTCCACGAAACCCAGCAAAGCGGTCAGGACATATAGCTATTGAGCATGACACTGAAGCAAGACGCATTAATGAATGTTTAAGAATTTATCACAATGTCATTAGTGACTTTCGGCCACCTAATGTAATAAGAATGGCGCCTATAGCATTATATAATCAATATCATGAGATTTGGTTAGTTGCACAGCATTTGAAGCAGATTATCGATGAAAAAGAATATGAAAAAATCGAATAACTCCAATCTTAGGTATTCCCAAACCCAATGATCAAGAAAGGATGAATGAAATGAGTTTAGTTATCAAGAATGCTCTTACAAGGGAAGGAAATTTAGTCAGCATTGTCATTAATCAAGGAATCATAACAGAAATTAACAAGGCTGACATTAAGATTAAGGATACTGATTATGATCAAGTTCTTGATGCAGAACAATCTTTAGTAACAGAAAGTTTAATTTCCCCACATATTCACCTTGATAAAGTTCTTATTGGTGACATTATTGAGCCGAATCAATCAGGTACCCTGTGGGAAGCTATTCAAAAGACATGGGAAGTAAAACGAAAATATACTGTGGAAAATATCAAAAAACGGGCTTCAGAGGTTATCCATAATCAAATTAAATTTGGTGTAACTCACATCCGAACCCATGTTGATGTCGACTCTATTGGAGGACTTATGCCGTTAAAAGGGTTGTTAGCTACTAAAGAAGCTTTTAAAGATATTATTGATCTTCAAATAGTTGCTTTCCCACAAGAAGGAATATTAAAGGATGAAGGGACGGAAGAAATGTTGGAAAAGGCACTAGAGTTAGGAGGGATGGATATGGTTTTGGGTGGGATGCCACATAATGAATTTACGGATGATAATTCAAAAAAACATGTCAATATTTTGCTTTCGTTAGCTAAAAAGCACGATGTTCCCATAGATAGTCATACCGATGAAACAGATGACCCTAATTCTCGTACTCTTCAATATCTAGCTGCTAGAGCTATCGATGAGAATTATCAAGGCAAAATCACTGTTGATCACATTTGTGCGTTATCCTCTTATGATAATTATCATGCTGCTCGTGTAATAGAATTAGTGAAAAAAGCAGGAATTAATGTTGTAACGAACCCCCCGACTAATATGGTTCTTCAAGGACGATTAGACGCAGGAGCGCAGAGAGTAGGTATCACACGAGTAAAAGAATTAATGAGTGCAGGAGTAAATGTTACTATTGGTCAAGATTGTGTACATGATCCCTATTATCCCTTTGGTAACGGAGATATGCTTGAAGTGGCAAATTTGTTGGGTCATGCGGCAAAAATGACTACCATATCTGAAATTAATGTATTATATGACACCATAACGAAAAATGCCGCAAAAACTATGGATGTTGAGCATCAATTGACAAAAGGAGCTCCCGCAGATCTAGTAGTTTTACACGGAGTAAAGAATGTGCATGAAGCAATACGTACAACCCCGCCTGCGAGAACTACGATCAGAAATGGTAAGATTATTTCTCAAACAAGCGTTGAACATAATCGCTTTTATTAGAAGCTAATTCTTTCACAAAGTAGCAAAATAGAGAATCAACCATCCAATATACAAAAGGAGCTCGGGTAAAATACCAGATTTTGTGTGGTTGAAATTTGGTAAGCGAGAAAAAAGCATTGTTCGAATTTTATTTGCAATTGGATGAATGTAATATTTTTTCCCCCAATCAGGTCGAGATGTACGAGTTGCATAATTTCTAAGAAAGCACCAATCCCAAATGTCAACAGCATTAGCTGCGAGTATTCCAATCCAGTATATCTGGAAATAAAGGAGAATCAAGAATATACCAAAACCATACACAAAGCTATGCCAATACAACCAGAATTTTCCAGGTTCACGGGTAGGAGGATGATATGTAATTTTTGCTATTGCATCGACAATAAAATGAGAAAAAAAACTAAATGTTAGAATTAAGACAATTGCCAACCATGTTGGGGTTGGTAAGAGACTGTTGACAACATATTGAATGAAAATTCCAACTAGAACATGAGTAGGCAGTTGCATCTCTTTGTAACACCAGTAATTTCAAATTCAAATTAAAGTAATTATCTTGGGGTGAACAATTGGGACGGCCTCCCTTTTAATTACGAGCATAAATACCTTAAACCACTTCTGAAGAATATTTTCAGAGTGTGAAATGAACTTAAATTTTGAAATTTCTTTCGAAGATGCCGATGAAGAGATTAAATCCTTTTTTAAGCAGGAATGGCTCTCTACTGATCTTATACATTTTGGCCGAGATATCTCAGAAGAAATTAATCGACCTTTAACCGTGACTGTGTATAATGATGCTTCTCCCCCACAACTACTGGCCGCTGCACGCTGTATAATCATGGGCCAAACACTTCGGGTTTCTCAGCTACTGGTAATTGAAGAATACCGCAAATCTCACGGAATTGGAAGTTTAATTTTACAGCGACTAGAAACGCTAGCTCGACAAAATGAATGGCATAAAATTCGTCTTAGCACAAGCAAAAAACACCAAAATATTGAATTTTACCTGAAGAATGGATATGTAATTGAAGCAACACTCAAAAATGATGCTTTTCAGACTACTTGGTATATACTATCAAAGTTTGTGGATTCAGAGTGATTACTTCTACCTTACATCAAAGGAAATATTGAACTTCTTATTCCTAAAGAATTCGTTTTATTGCTGAATAAACGAGTCCTATTACCCAAAATAATATCGTAGCAATTATCAATCCGAATTTAATTGTCGCACATATCGAAGCTACCAAAGGTGCAAAGCTAGGGAAGGAAGAGGGGGAACTCAGCATTAGAAGTAAGTTAATATTTTCAACTGCATCGAAACCCGCTGCGAAAAATGGAAATAACGTAAAATAATAGCCGAATGTTGTCCAAGATTTAAAAACTCCAGATTTCGTTAAAATTAATGTTATACCCGCAAGAGAAAGCGAATATACCATGAGGAATCCAAAGTCGAGGATAACAGCATTTATTTCTTTTAAAATAAATTCGTCTCCCCAAGCTGTGAATATATTATCTATTTGCTCTGCATTCCATGCAAATTCTAGATCGATCACGCCGAATAAAGTCTGTGCTGTTAATTCTGATTCGATTGGTCGCATCAACAGAAAAAAGATTACAGTCAATACTATTGAGATTATAGTAATTAGAGCTAGAATTTTTGTTTCAGAGTAGTCTTTCGATTCTTGTAGGAATACACCCATGGTTTTTCAACCTCTAACTGCTAGATAATGTTCTTTTAAATATTTTCCGAGCTCTTCTGCAGTTTTATGAAGATCTCCTGTGTTTTCGACAGTTTTATTTGGAGTCGGCATTTCAACATTGCTTTTCATTCGATTTAATCTAGTTATTAATCCTCTCTCATCTTCTCTTCCTCTTTTCTTGATTCGAGATTCAGCAATTTCTTTTGGTACCGTCACAAGTACAATCAAACACTCAGGAAATACCTCCCTCACCTTAAATAGAATGCTTCTTGATACATTGATTAAGAGAAGTTCATTTCGAGTTACTGCATTCTTTATAGGAGTCCAGCCACACCCGTACCAATTATCATAAATATGCCATGAAAGAGCAAACTCATTATTCTTCATAAGCTTCAAAAAATCTTCTGTTGTCATAAATGTTGATTTTTCATTCTTATCTGGAGATCTAGTGATGACACGTATCAATGTAGAGGCAGGTATGTCATGAGAGATTAAATAAGAAACTGTTTCTCGCATAACGCTATCTTTCCCGCTTCCAGAGGTTCCAACGACAAATACTAGTAATTTCGTGTTTATATTAGCCTCAGATTTCATGCTACCAACTCAAGAGAATCAAAACTCTTCATTCGAAAGAGCTTAAAAAATCAGAAGGTGAGTCGACAATGTTTACGATGCCGACGTTATTATTCAAAGTAATCCTTTTAGGGGACGGTGCGGTTGGTAAAACATCGATTCGGCGTCGATATATGGGGAAAGGGTTTCGAGCTGATTTTCTTGCAACAATGGGAGCTGATTTCGCTTTTTTGAAGACAAAAATTGACGGAATTAACATAGAATGGCAAATTTGGGACTTAGCTGGACAACCTGCTTTTAGAAATGTCATGAAATCGTACTATAAGGGTGCAATGGGAGCTCTTGCCATTTATGATGTAACTCAACCTAAATCCTTGGAATCTCTCGACTCATGGGTACAAGAAGTAAGAGAACGAGCAGAGACTTATGATAATCTCCCTGTTGTACTGGTTGGAAATAAGATTGATTTACGAGATGAAATTCCCAGTAGTTTAAAGACTATTCAAGGATTTGTCAAATCAAAATCTTTGAACGCGGGCTTCATAGAAACATCTGCCAAAACAGGAGAGGCAATTGAAGACGCTTTTATTACATTAGCTCGGGATATCATAACAGAAGCTAACATTAAAACTTAAAAAAAAAGAAAGAGCGGAGGTAATCCGCTTAATAATCTTTTTTATGGGTTGAGAACATGCCAAATACCTGCAGGTTCTCCTAAGAAAAGCATTAATAATCCCTGAATAAGGAGAAGAGCGCTAAATACAATGAT
>DXJL01000102.1 GCA_019057635.1 Candidatus Heimdallarchaeota archaeon | reverse complement strand
TTAAAAATTTCTCTAATGCGAATAAAAAGTACATTATAGTTGGAAATACTTTTTTATTGTTTTCTAGGTATCTTAGTACCTTTTTTGGTGACAAAAAGGGCAGTAGAAATAGAGAAGAAAGGCTCACTCTTGAATTTTCATTGCGTAGAAGTCTGAAAACTAATAATTCTGGCTTTAATAATGGTATGCCTTTTACAGCTGTGATATTTGACTCCTTTGAAAAGAACTTTGCCTGAAGCTGGACTCTAAGAACTGAACGTGGAAAATTTTCTTCCAGTTTGCTTTTTAAATATCGATTTCTAACACATACAGTAAAATATGGTAATTGAAGATCAAGAAAAGGTACCCATAATAGTAATGCCGTAGTATCAGTAAATACCCATCCATCTATACCTTTCAAAGCAGATATGATCCGAAGAAACCTTTTATCATATGACAGGGATCGTGGATAACTGTTATAGTCATTTGATTCCTCCCACCTTTTTATTTCTAACACGGATCTCACCAGTTTATTATAAAAATGATTTAACTTGTAATATTTCTTCTTTTTGTCTTTATATGATTTGATTATTAGATTAGATTCAAGTTTTTTTAACATATACTGATATTGTCGATAAGAGTATCTCTTATTAAGCTCATATATTGTTAAAGCTTTTTCTGAATGAAATAAATCAAATAGTATCTCTAATGCTACATTATTGAATAGTTGACTTGTATTATATGTAGATTGACTTATCATTCTTATCCAAGTTTACAAGAAATGTAAACTTATAAATATCTTTCGCTATCTGTGCATTACCTAGCTTGTTTATATTATTCATATTAGTCAATTCTAACCGTATTTTGATTTTAAATACTAAAAATGATATTAAACTAGGTCTTCAATAATTTAGAAATGTTATTATCTAATTTAAATCATTCTTTTAAATGTAATTTAGTAATATATTTCTTTGAATTATGATTGGACGATATAATAATCTCTTCAATGAAATTCAGTTGATTTACCTGTTTAAATTACTAGGTTAGTTATTAAAAGAGTACTAAGTATTTTTGGATTCGTGAGAGGAACGTGCCCTCAGTACGAGAGGAACAGGGTATGGGCGCCTCTAGTGTACGGGTTATCCAGAAGGGTACTGCCTGGCAGCCACGCGCTAACCGATAAGTGCTGAATGCATCTAAGCACGAAACGGACCTCGAAAAGACGAATCCATTTTGCCATCAGCGCAAAGCCATGGGGATTGGCGACGATAACCATGAGATGGTAAACGAGTGCTGGGATAGAACATCCCGTTGATAGAGGAGCAGTGTACGCGTGGAGGTTTCGACCAACATGTTCAGCTGGCTCCCACTCATCGTACACGGGCTATTGTTACTAAACAATGTGGAAATGGTTAGTCCTCTCGTTTACTTAGCAGCAAAAGCCTTCAGGAGTCCAAATGAGTGTGTGTTGTTTGTTTAAACGCTTCTGGTCTTATGTCTGGTGGTTTTTTCTTCTTTTGTTTCTCAGTTTATTCTTATATTTGAGATACTTTCTCTGATGTAGATTTCTTATATTCTGATTTTATTGTTTTTAGAAATGACCACCATCTTCACTCTTTATTTACTGCGATTACAGTTGTAAGAACTCCTCCTCCTTTCGAGACATATGTTTCCTCTCCTCTTACAACTCTTCTCGTTCAAGTTTTTTGGAGGGAATACTTTCCTTCAGCGGGGTATCTTCGGGTTCTTCTTCCGGAGGAAGCACTTTCGGGAGGAGATGCGCCTCTGCACTGGCTGCCGGGGACGCTTAGGATAAGGAAATACGTAAATATAGGGAGTAGTTCTCAATATTTTTCTGGTGTATTTTTTCTTTCTTTGCTTTCTTGAAAAGTGGAATAGGAGACGATTTCCTTCGCTAAGAGTTTGAATGCTTCATCAACATTAATTCTGTCTTTCGCTGAGGTTTCTAGGTAATGAACAGAAAAACCTAGTTTATCTTTAAGTAGTTTGGACAATTCTACTGCATATTCTTTGCCATAATGTGTAGAGACTTGATTTGGAAACTCAGGATTATCTCGTAGATCACATTTGGAACCGATAATAAGTAAGGGACTCTTACCAATTCCGTTTCGAGACCAGTAAGTTTGAATCCACTCAACGAGATTCCTATACGATTCCTGATTAGTCACATCAAAAAAGCATAATGCTCCAACAGCACCACGGTAATATAGATCACGTACCGCTTTAAATCTCGGTTGGCCAGCTAAATCCCACACTTTAAATTTTATCTCATAAGTGGCTTTTGTAGGGGAATGATAGTACGTAACCTCTTGAATTGCAAAATCAGCACCAATAGTCATAAGATACTCTGTTTTAAAACCTTCTCCTAACCATGTACGTCGAAAGGCTGTTTTTCCCACTCCTCCATCACCAATCAGAACGATTTTTGCCCGTATTTTCGTTCCTGAGAGAGGTTTTATTCGACGTGTCGATACTCTTGGACTCATTTTTGTTTTTTTCACCAACTATTGTTCTATCCCAACCTCTTCATATATTTCATTGACAATAATTATTTTTTTCTCCTTCTAGAAAGGCTACAGTGATTATTTTTCGTGCGTTTCCTCGGGTTTACCCTCAGGGTCCAGCGCATAATTCGATCCACTGCTTGGAGTATAATTCTTTGTATTCTTCTTATAGAAAGGCCACTATTAAAATGAGTAGATAAACTACTAAGAATCCTCCTGTAGAAGCTATGAAGATTTGCTGGTTTTCTGTCTCATATGCAGCTATAATGAGGAACACAGAACCTATAATTACGACTACACCATAAAAAAATATTATTGGGTTTACTCCTTCAAATGTGAGTTCCGAAACCCCAATTAATATCCAGTTGCTTAATGCTTCATGAATCCCATAGATTATGAAAAATATTCCCGCTATTCCTTCTACTAGTATTCTCTTTTTTCTTTGATCGTCCCCTTCTTCTCACTTCTCTTTTTTCTGGATGGGAGACCTAACTTCTTTCAGATAATTTTCCTTTTTCTGGAAGATTTTTTCCCCAAGGGACTACTTTCAGTGTTCTTTTTCATTTCCTCCTCTTCTTCTTTTCGTTGCCTTTCGACTTTTTTTGAATATTTAAGTTGCTAGAAGTATCACTAGTGAGGATCTTTTTTGGTACTTTTCCGTTCATCATTGGATAGGTAAGAGAACTAGTACAATATGACCTACATTTTTTAGCTCACTTATTGGAAATGGAGAATCGACTGTCATTTCTGCCAGATCGGCAGCATTACCTGTAATTATTCAATAAGCAATATGTCAGTTACTCAACTACTCTCACTTGTAGATTATAAACTAGTGAACGAGGTTACTTGTAATAGTTTTGAACTGCTGGGAGACTAATCCCTAATAACTCACCAGATAACCCAAAGAACAGCATTGTGACACTTTCAGGACGTTCAAGAGAGGCTACAATAAGGCCTATCACTATACAGATTACTCCAAGAAGTAAACGAACCATTCCAGCAGGTATATTCAAAGTGTTCTGTGTGGATGTATCATCTGATTTTACATCTTTCTTTTTTACACCCTTTCCTTTTATTCCACCATAAATTCCCACTAATCCAGTACAAATGAGAAAAACAACAGCCATGAAGTCTTCAACATTTGGTAGAAATGCAATAACCACTGCTATAAGAATAGCAAAAACAGGAGCTAATACTTTCCAATCACGTTCCATATCCCAATTAATTCCCATCTTAGACACCAATTTTTTCTTTAGAAATACCTGACCAATTTAACTATTAAGAATATTTCTCTGTGATTTTTATTCCTATTAAAGTTTTCCAATTTTCTCTCTTCACAGAGCCCGGTTTACTTTCTGAAAATAAATATTGGGTACCTTGAGAAACTCTTCCGATAATCCACTCCTACTCATTGCGCACGGGCTATTGTTACTAGACAACATAAAAAGGATCAGTCCTTTCGTTTACTTAAAGTAATAGCCTTCAGGAGTCCAAGTTAGTGTGTGTTGTTTTTCTACTTACTTCTGATCTTCTGTCTGGTGGTATTGTCTCTAAAATTCATCGCGATCGGTCTTTAGCCATGAATTATATTGATTCTAACATCGAAAAAAGCTGTAGTAAAGTTATCCCCTCTGTTCTACCTACTTGTAAGACTAATGGGAGGACGTTTAAGGGATTCTCCATTATAAAGATGATACGGGGAGGAAGAAAGTATTAAAAGGTTTTAAAAGAACAAGGAAAAAGCTAGCGGTGAAATTTTACTTAGAGCTTCATTTATGGCTGTTCAACTATCTCCGAAAAGAACTTTTCGAAAAAAAGCTGCTTCTTTAGTAAGTGAATCAATATTGCTCTCTTTTTTCCGAAACCCATGACCCTCACCCTCATATTCCACGTATTCATATATAATTCCTTTTCTCTTCAGTACGTTCACCATTTCTCGAGAAACTTCGGGGGTGACAACTTTATCTTCTTTTCCTTGAAATAAGATCATTGGTGATTTCAACTTATCTAAATGATTGATCGGAGAACGTTCTTTGTAAATTTCTTCCCCTTCAATCGAATCTAATGATGCTCCCATAAGCCAATCAATGTAACGCGATTCAAATTTGTGAGTTAGTTTAGTTAAAGTAACAAGGTTTCCTATACCAAAATAACTAGCCCCCACTTGAAATGTATCGGGAAATAAGGTCAAAGCACGTTGCACAGCATACCCACCTGCACTTCCGCCCGTAATGGCGACTTTAGGTGCAACTAGATCCTGTTTTACCAGATAATCAACAGCATCTTTCACATCTTGAGCATCTATTACACCCCATTGAGTCTTTAATGAATCTCGGTATCGCCTCCCAAATGAGGTACTCCCGCTATAATCAACATCAAAAAGTGCATACCCTTGATTCGTCCTAAACTGTTTTGATAATAGATACTGGCAATTAGTTCTTCCAGTAGGTCCCCCGTGAACCATCACAATCAGGGGGGGTCGTTCTCCTTCAGGAACACGATAATTCTTGTTCTTAGGCAAATACAATTTGCCATAAGCTTTTCTACCATCTGAGGTAGGATATTCTATCTGTTGTGGGATAGAAATGTCTTGTTCAGTCATTGGATTTGAAAAACTTGTTTTAATAACCTCATACTCCATGGTTTGGAGATCAAGCACAACTAAAGCAGCGGGTTTTTGAAAACTATGTCCTATAAAAACTATTTCATGTTCAGAATAAGTTCGGAGGGAGATGTGGTCATCAAAGGGAGAATTGAGTGATTCTAACACTTTCGTTATGGGATCGATTAAAGCAAGAAATCCTTTCCCTTCTTTGTCATAATTTGCGACAATTCGACCACTAGGTAAGAAATCCCAACTAATAAATCGAAACACCCACATAGGAAGACCAAATTCTACATTCTCTTGTGTGATTGCTCGAATTTCATCATTCTCATATTGATAAAAATTCCACCAGTTTCTTGGACTATCTTCAGGTTGATCCTCTTCATCTAAGACAAAATAGAGTCGTCCTTGTTTATCAAATCGGATACCACCAATAGATATCCCTTCTCCTCCCACAATGATTTTTTCTGACCCTGCCACAACGTTTCCGTTCTCAAAGTCGGCTATTACTAACTCAGTGGAATTCCATGGCATATTAGGATGATTATACTGTAGCCAAGCAAGCTGATGGCCTTCCGTTGAGATGATTGGGTCAAAATAGAAGTCTTTTCCTTCCACAATTATCGTTGGTTCCTGAATTGAGTTTTTGGTAATATCAATGACTGCGATATAATTCTCATTTTCTTTGTCAGCAAATTCCTTTTCATATACAAAAATTAGTGTTTTACCATCTGGTGTTAAGAGTGGAGCAGCATACTTACCTAATGATCCATCTATATTTTTTTCCACCGTTAATGGAATAGGGGCCTCATCTGCTATGATTTTTTTTCTATAAAGTCGTTGGTCCACAAAATTTACAAAGTAGATATACTCTTCATCTACTTCCCAACACAAACCCCCATATTCATGAACCCGACTTCGAACATTTACCTCTTCAGGCAAGATATCAAAAATTCTTCCCTCCTTACTCCGACAAACAATAGCTATCCTACCATTCTCAGCAGGACGGAGTTCAGACCAGTAAATATTATTGTTAACTGTCTTAACGTTATAAAAAGAGATAGTTTCCTCGAAAACTTGTTCAGGAGTAATATTAGAAACCCATTTGTGATAAGGTGTATTGTTTTGGAGTTTTTCCATTCCTAACACCTATTTATGATGAAACTAGCATAAATTCATCATAGCCATGCTTGTTAATAAAAGCTAATACTTCGCGATATTTTCTATAAACACGACTACCAAACGAGTGCTGGGATCTTTCTTAAAAGAAATACGTGTGGAGGTTTCGACTGGAATGTTTAGTCAGCTGCCACTCATCGTACACGGGCTATTCTTACTAGAAAAGTGGAAATAGCCAGTCCTCTCGTTTACTTCAAAGTAATAGCCTTAAGGAGTCAAAACGAGTGTGTTATGAGTAGTTTTGCTCTCCTGTTCAGTAGTTTTCTTCTGTTGGTTGTGATTTTTTTGTCTATTTATATCCATTATAACTTTATAAGGGAGTTTTGCTCATCATTCGGATGATCAGTTTGGTAAATCAGCCAAATACTCGAAAATTCGCTCTAAACGGGTTGAGCATTATGAACTTAAGTAAAAAACCAGTTATAAGTGCAAAATTAAATGTGCTAGTCTTTTTATTATTCTTACTCTGTTCGGGTCTTTCTACGTGGTATGTCTTTGTACCCCCTCAGACTCTTCCTCTAGCTTCCGAACCGTTATCACCTAATGGGAATTTTGCTTTTCCTGCGTTTTCCTATCTGACCCATAGCACTGTTTTCATTGATGGTAATTCTGCGTTCCATTCGACTGCTACTTCTGAATCTTGGCTTGGAAATGGCTCACTAGCTTCCCCCTATCTAATTAATAATTATAATATTACTGGTTCTATTTCTGAGACTTTAATCGAAATTCGGAATACTGATCTTTATTTCAATATAAGTAATTGTTTACTGGATCGTGGGAAATTTGGCATTCTCTTTACTAATGTCACGAATGCGTTTGTTTTTAATAATACCATCCAAAGAAGCAAGGGTCTGGTGGGGCAAGGGGATGCGATTGTCCTTTCTTCCTGTTTTTCTAGTAATTTTACCCACAATCGGATAATCGGCCATGACCATATCGCATTTAGCATTAGTAATTCCCATTTTCTTGATATTTCCTATAATAATATTTCCCATAATGATTATGGAGGTATTTATCTCAGTAGTTCCCATAACAATACACTTACTTACAATTATCTCTTCAATTCTTCCCATGAGGGAATCTATCTTGGGTCTTCACGAGATAATCTACTGTCTAATAATGTGCTCGAAAATCAAGGAAGAGGCTTCTACTTATCTTCCAACGCTAATACTAATAATATTACTCATAATCAGCTCGGGAATATTGAGGACAACGGTATTCGCATAACTTCCTCGTATGATAACCGTTTGATTAACAATACATTTAATGAAACCGCAAGGAATATCTTTCTTCAAACTGCACCCAATAATACTCTTCTCGATAATCGGCTCACGGTTTTAGGTATCTGGATGTCTGGAGATACCCTAAAGGATCATCTTCAAACCCAAGTAGCAAATAATTGGATTAACAACCGCCCCCTTATCTTTTGGCAACATGTTAATGATGGAATTGTACCAGCTGATGTAGGTCAGATAATATTAGTTAATTGTACATTTATTGAGGTCTCCGATCAGAATCTATCTAACCTTACAAGCGCCTTACAATTTCTATTCTGTAAAAACATGACTATTATTAATAATACCGTTTCTGATGCTGATTATAACGGAATCTATCTTTATAATACCCATATGAGTCTTATCCAAGGAAATTTCATTTATCGACCCGTTTCTATAGGCCTTTACGTCGTTTATTCCCATAACAACTCCATTTTCGAAAATACGGTCCTTGACTGTAAAGATATCAGCTTTTATACATGGGGTTCTCTTCAAAATAATTACTCGCAAAATTCAATTACTCGTTCTCTTGGATGGGGTATGCTTATTGGTCAAGCAAATAACAATACAGTGATATTGAATCGGTACGAGAACTCTTCGTTTGAAGCTATTTACTGTTTTGATTCAAGTCATAACCACATTGAACGAAATGATTTTCTCTTCAACAATCTCGGTAGTTCTCAAGCATTTGATGACCAAACAAATCCTATTTTGAAGAATGTCTTCTCGTATAACTACTGGAACGATTGGACTACTCCTGATAACGATATCAATCGTATCGTGGATCTACCCTATTCTATCGGTGGTTCTGCCAATAACGAAGATCTCTATCCGTTAACTCTTCCCTACGTTCTATTTGTACATGAGGTTACTGCACCCTTTTTAGTTCATCCAAACGGAGGAGAAGATTTATCAGGAATGGTAACAATTCAATGGGCCATGTCTATTGATTCTTGGGATCACAACATTACCTATACTCTTTACTATTCTTCTGATAATGGTGCTTCTTGGCTCTTACTTCAGACTGATTTATCAGTGACAACTTATGATTGGGATACAAATACGGTAGCTGATGGCTCGGAATATCTCATTCAAGTTGTTGCCACTTGTTCTGAGGGATTAATTTCTTCTGATTTTTCTGATAGTCCTTTCATTATAGAGAATCTGAAGCATGTGTTATCCATACCTCATGTCCTCTATCCTAATGGTGGTGAAATCCTGTCAGGGGAGATTTCCGTTCACTGGAATACTGCCACAGATTCATGGAACCATTTAGTACTATACACCCTTTATTATTCGTCTAATAATGGATCTACTTGGAGTTTACTTGTGTCTGATTTGGCTTCTAATGTTTATAATTGGAATATTTTATCTTTGAATGAAGGAAATTATCTAATTAAGGTTGTGGCCACTTGTACAGATGGT
The DNA here is from genome assembly GCA_019057635.1 of Candidatus Heimdallarchaeota archaeon. Lineage (GTDB taxonomy): Archaea > Asgardarchaeota > Heimdallarchaeia > Hodarchaeales > Hodarchaeaceae > Hodarchaeum. Next base: position 13,972 of record DXJL01000102.1, on the reverse strand, counting down.
TTAACTGTTGCTGACATTTCCGATAATAATTTTAGCCTAACAGCAATGTCTCATGGCATTTCACCTCCAAATATTATTTACCCTAATGGGGGAGAAATCATTTCAGGAAGTATCCAATTCCAATGGAGTGAGGCTGTTGATTCACTCAATCATTCAACTACTTATACTCTCTACCTTTCTTATGATGATGGAGTTACTTGGTTTGAATTAGCAAGCAGTATAACGTCGCATATTTACATATGGAATTCTACAAGTGTTGCTGACGGGGGAATTTATTTGATTAAAGTTAGAGCTACCTGTTCCGAGGGGTTAACAAGTGAAGATATTTCTGATGATGTTTTTTCAATTCAGAACGTCATCCAGACTACAACGGAATCTACCACTATTCCACCAGACACCTCGACCACATTGACATCCACAACTTTATCTGACCGAAGTAGTCCCTCTTGGTCCTTCTTATTAGTGTTTATATCACTGTTGAGTCTATTAATTTCAACCAAACGCAACTAGAACTGAATGTTCTGGGAATATATCCCTCCTTCGTGTAGGGTCAGTCCTCTCGTTTACTAAGCAGTAATAGCCTTAAGGAGTCAATAAAGTATGTTAAGTTCGAATAATTTTCCTGATTTTATGTTTCATAATCGCTGATTATTATTCACTTTTCCAGTTTAGCTTGGTGGAGTGGTAGCTCGTGTTTCGCTCCTCTAGCGTGTTTGGTTTTTTTTCTGGTTTTTAATGTATTTCTTGGTAAGATAACGGGCTAGGACATAAGCGTCTTCTTTTTTATCTGCCCTGTGCAGTGCTTTATAGTAGCTGTGTCGGTCTTGATCAGGTATGTTGTACATGGGAAATTTATGTTTGTGGAGAATAAAATTCATCAACAACCGTGAGATCCGGCCATTTCCGTCCATGAATGGATGAATTCTCACAAACTTGTATTGTACTAACATAGCAAGCTCTACAGGGTGGCATGTTCTTATCCTCTCTTTATACCATTGGAAAAATTCATCCAATGAGGGTTGAAGTTCGACTGGGGATGGGGGGATTAGCTTACTGCCTGAGATTTTAACCTGTCTGTCTCGGAGTCGTCCTGCACTATCTTTTTGTGTGTCTTTGAGGAGCCTATGATGCCACTCCAGTACTACATTAAACCCCAGCTCCCCATTGTACGTTCGTATGTATTTTAATAGCTCATAATGTGTTTTTGTCTCCAATATGTCGTTCAATGGTCTTTGAGGGGCCTGATCATGGAGGATTAACACTCTTGTTTCGTTCCGAGTTAAACTTCCTCCTTCGATTCGATTCGTGTCGTATGTGAAGTTTATTGCGAAATCTTCATAGTACTTTTCGAGTCCTATCGGGGGTATTTGTTCCTGCATGCTTACGTATTGCTGGTGAATGACTTCTAATTCGGCCCCGTACATCTCTTCATACAGTTCATGTGCGAATTGCTCTTTAAGGGCCTCTACGTCTTTAGGAATTTCCTTTCCTAGGTATCTTTCTCTTCTTTGGACCTTCGTACCTTTTCTGATGTTATATGCCAGTACATAATATTCTCGTGTGTTTTGTCTAATTTTTGTAATACGCACCATGGAATATTAAACCCCTACAAATATATGTTTTTTCACTTATTTCTTCATTTGTAGGGGTATGTTATCCCCTACATTTTTGCTTATTTTCTTTTTCTTATATAAATGTAGGGGTTAGTTTTTCTACTAACATTCAATTCCCTTGTTAAGTTCTAGACATAATTGTGGTCCTCCTTAGGGCGAGTATAATGCGTGTAGAATTCGATAATCTCTTCCTGAAATAGGATATTGATGGATCTTATCTTACAAATACTACCACTCATCGCACAAGGGCTAACCGTGTGGAAATTTTCAGTCCTCTCGTTTTTTCTAAGAAAAAGCCTTAAGCAGTCGTTTGTTTTGTTTTGTGTTTCAGGCATAAGTAGGCATACAATGTAACCCATTTATTTTCTGCATGTTTTTTTCCTGGATAAAAATACCGATTCGTGGTTTTGCCGGGTGTCCAGTCCAGAATATAACGGCCAGTCGAGTTTCGATGGTTCTGAAGCAGATTCCATGCGTTTTGGATCCTTGGATCCCCCCCATACCCCATTTTTGCCAGGGCATACAGGGTTTCGAGAAGCCCTGCTCGGTAGGAAAAGGGAAAGATAGTCTTTCCTGTTTCCCGCGTCACTAATTCCTTAGGTTTTTTTGTTTTATATAGCACATTTCGGTCGAGAAAATAGTTGACTAAGCGTTTGGCATACGACTCTGTCCACAGCAGCGGGAGTTCACTGAGGGCAAATAGGATTTTTAAGGAGCCTCGATAACAGCTTTTCACCAGACGTGTTTTCCGTTTCCCTTCATGCATATCACACAAATAGCCTTGATCCTCGCGAACCATAGTTTTTAGTAAATTAATCGTCTTTAATAACCGTGGATCCTCTTGAAATCCCAGTTTTATGAAGGTCCGAATATTTATCCCGTATAAACACGATAAATGATCCCAAAAATCCCCATCGGGTTGTTGGAGCGATAGATAGCGATTTGCTGCCTTATTCACTTCGGGGTTGTCCTTTGTAACCCCTAGTTCTACTAAATAGCTCAACACATAATGCGTGGTGCTCCAATCTGCATATTCCACTCCTGCCCCTAGTACTCGGCCATCTCGTTTTTTCACCTCCCAATATCCTTCGGGCTGCATCTTTTTCAAAATATTTTGCACTACAGGATACTCAATTACCGCTTCTTTGGCTTCTTTGATCTTATTACTAGTATTTGGGAGATTCTGCAATTCTAGCATGGTGCGATACCGTATCGAGGGGTTACTCTCCTCCAACAGCCATTCCATTACAGGTTTTGGAATTTTTACCATTTCCACACATCTTTACTTATGAATGGCTTCTGGTCTTATGTCTCACCATTGCTTTGTCGGACAAAAATGATCATATTTATAAATGCATCATATCTCATGTAATATGAGACATGTAAAATGACCTCTCGTGAAAAAGTTGTTCAAACCACTCTTTCCCCTGAAGAGCATGCCATTCTTCGGGATTATGCGACTCAACATGATCTTTCTCTCAAGGAAGCAGTTAAACTAGCAATTCTAGCTCTTCTCAAGAGTGATAAAGTTGTAGCTGATGATCCTTATTTTTCTCTTAAAACTAAATCTCTAGTAGACATTGAAAACGCCTCTCAAGAAGTCGATCAGATTCTTTACAGGACAAGCTAGTGTATATCTAATTTAGGAGTTTATTAGGGTGAGCTAAATGATTTTTATTGACACTGGGGCTTTTTATGCTTCGAAAGTGACGAATGATATCAATCATTCTTCTGCCCTCGTCATTGAAAATCACATTAGAGAGGGCAGATATGGGAAGATGATAACCACTAATTATATCCTTGATGAATTTTATACTCTGCTGCGGGGAAGAGTGGTTCATGAGGAGATTATCCGAATTGGGGATTCTATCAGACACTCTCCTAATATCCGAATTGTCTGGATATTAGAGGCATTGGAAGAAAAAGCATGGAATTTTTTTAAGGAACATCAGGACAAAACCTTTAGCTTTACTGATTGTACAAGTTTTGTTGTTATGCATACTTTAAGAATGAATACTGCCTTTACATATGATTCACATTTCGAACAAGCGGGATTCCAAGTTATTAAATGATATTTATTCTATGTTTGAAGCAGTGTTGGTTTCGTGAGAGGAACGTGCCCTCAGTACGAGAGGAACAGGGTATGAGCGCCTCTAGTGTGCGGGTTATCCGGAAGGGTATCGCCCAGCAGCCACGCGCTAACCGATAAGTGCTGAATGCATCTAAGCACAAAACGGCCCTCGAAAAGACGAATCCATTTTGCCATCAGCGTTAAGCCTTGGGGACTGGCGACGGTAACTATGAGATGGTAAACGAGTGCTGGGATAGAACATCCGTTGATAGAGGTGCAGTGAACGCGTGGAGGATTTCCGACATGTTTAGTACGCTGTCGCTCTTCGTATACGGGTTATTTCTTATTAAAAATGTGGATATTTTCAATCCTCTCGTCTTTTTGAAGAAAAAGCCTTCAGGAGTCAAAGAAAGGGTGTGTTGTTGAATTTTCTTGTTATTGTTTTTTTATTCTCTAATTCTTTTATTTTAATTGAAGCCTCGTGGGCTTCTTTGATTTTCCCTAATTTCTTGAGGAGTTGTTCCTTTTCTACCCAGATATCCCTTCTATTTGGATGAATTTCAAGAATTCTCTTAAGCAAGTAAGGATGTATAGTAGAGGTCATCGGAGGGCAATTATTCAAAAACTTAACATGTCAGACGGACACCCATTAGAAAGCGATAAGCATAAGAATCCCAGTATCCATTGATGATGCTCGTTCACTAGATAATATTAATCAAAATACAAAGTGATAAAAATGAAAATTAAACATAATACCCGTTTGGTTGTTCTTCTAGGGGTACTTATTGGAATAACCACTCTCTCTATGTTGATTATCGGTTTTGGTCAACATGTAAATGCCTCTACACTCGAAACTCAATATCCTAGCTTCACTTCAATCTCAATGAATCTATTTTATGAGGGTGTCGATGGTGAATCAACAATAGATGATCGTAAAAATTCAATAACAGTACTTGGCTATTCCCATAGTATCAGTAATCCGTACGACCGACTTACGGGAGATCTTACTGGTAAACAGCATTCTCCCCTTCGAATAATGAAATTAATTGACAAATCGACTCCAAAACTATATGAAAAATGTGTCAAAGGGGATATTGCTCCCTCGGTCATCCTACGATTTTATTTCGAACCTAATGGGGAGAATTTTTATACTATTGAGCTCATCAATGCAAAGATCACTTCCGTTCAAGGATATGGAACCATAAGTGTCGACGAAGTCCCGAGAGAAACCGTTTCTTTCACCTATGCAACCATAAAATGGACTTACACTGAATATGATGCGGAAGGAAAAGCCAAGGGTAATATTGAAGTTCAAGATGATTGGATCGACGCATCTGGCTGACGTGAAGCAGTATGAAACCAAAGAATGTGTCATTAGTATTTCTATTAGGCCTACTATCATTTGGTTCATTTTCCTTCCTTACTCTTACTGGTGCGATTCTTCTCGATTCCGATGTGTCAATTTCGCAAGTAACTCAAAACGGATCGAGTTTCTGGATTACTCTTGATTACGATTTTTCTGTTGCCCCAGCTAGAGAAGAAACGGAATCATTGGTGGTTCTTATCTTACTTACGCTTCCGTTAGGTGATACTAATCAGTATGTTGGATCATTGTTATTTTTCCGCACTACTACTGGAAATAATTTACTGTTCTGGATGCTTGGTGACCCATACGCCAGCGTTGGCTTATGGCAATCGGGAAGTGAAGATGAGCATTTTCAAGCGGTTTATAACCAGCTTTCTTTGATATTCATTGAGTGCCCAGATATGGACGATCCCGGTCTGAGTATTATTGCTCTGGCGAAGCTCTTAGAGATTGGCACTATCGACCAAATCACTGTTGATTTTCACCCAATCCTGAATGAATTTCTACCTGACTTACAATCCATAGAAGTAATTCCCCTGGATAGTACTTCAACAACCACAACAAAAGCCAAAGGATTTCCAGGTTTTCTTCTTCCTGTAAATCTGGGAATCTTGATTCTCATTGGGTTAAAACACAGGAAGAAGGACTCTTAAATCATTGAAAGACAATTGAGGATTAGGGGGAACTCATCCTCTTTCTCCCTCATTTTTTCTTGAATGATAGATTAGTGTAAATGAGTAGGAACAGACTGATTCCCTGATTTTTTCTGTCACATTTTCGTAGAATAATGTGAAAAGGGTCAGTCCTCTCGTTTACCCACTTCTGATCTTCTGTCTGGTGGTCTTTCAATTTTCTATTAATAAAAGTTTTTTTTACTTCTACCATCGTCCTGTGCGCTTTTTACTTCGAGGATGTTGTTTTTTACTGCGAAACATACTGAGCTTCTTTCGTCGTTTATCACCTTTATTGCGCTTCTTATAATGGACGACTTCACCCCGTCTTAACCTTCTTCCCATTTTTTTTTCTGCTACCTGTCGATGTTCCGATTTTCCTGCGTCTCCAAACCGTTTATCCCCTTTTTTATTCCTAAAAATCCTCACCATCTAAATCTCTTCCCTTTCCATTTTATCGTTTTGATTTCCTGTGAGTTGGATTCAGTTGATTTGCTTTGTTATTCCGGTTGGCTTTATAACGGCTATTCGTTGGATTTTTTGCGTTCGTCTATGATTACTACCTATTCTTTTACCCATTATCTTTCACCTTCTATGCGAAAACTGGTAAAATCATTCCTTCAAACGCTTATTTAATCTTGACTAGTGGGTCTGTCAATACACTTCCAAGTGCTTTTCAAGCGAATACAGTCCTACTCCACAATTTTCATTTTCGGATCTATTCCCTCTGTTGATTAAATGTTCTCTATTTCAGGCTGCAGTATTTTCGATCGTTCAAATAGGATTTAAATTCCTCATATTGATTCAATTCTGCGAGGGTTTGAAGTGGGATCTCTCCTGCTTATGTATAGAGCATTTTCGACACTAGATTTTCTAATTGAGCCAATTCTATTCGTTTATTAAAGGACACATTCTCTTGGAGATAGTCTTCCCATTTTTCCAGTTGAGTAAAGAATGAAAAATGTTCCCGATTGATAGCCTCTGAAAGGAGCTGAAATCGATTTTGAATATTTAAATCATAGTCAGCTCTCTCTCCCCTTTCTCCCCTCCTCGGGGAATCTTTTCTAGGTTTTCTAAAAGAACGGTTTGTCACCAACGTCTGAGGTTCTCAAATGATGGCCCCAAATGATCACGGAAACGATGGTAAATAATCTACGTAAACTATTTCTTAAGATAACGCACTTCCTCCAATTCTTCTTTTTTCGTGTGATTAAAAAGTCCTTTCAAAGACATATATTGAGGTCAACTCCCATGATGCCCCCCAGAGATGGTCCTGATAGCGGACTTTAAGACATAATACCTTCCTAATAACCCAATTTCCCTTCTCCTCTTTTTTTTCTTAATTACGGTTCTTCCTCTAATCTGAGGGTGGGTTGTGCAAGATTTTAGGACTGATCCATTGTAAATTTTCTCTATCAAACCACTCAAAATCAAGTGTAGATATAGAATGAACTCTTACCACTGGGACTAAGATCCCCTTAAACTGATTTTTCATCCAAGCAACATCTTCATCACGCAATCGGGTCCAAATATAGATCTGGTCTTGGGAAAAATATGTCTCTGCATAAGGAAGAATATTTAACAGATATTTTAATTTCTCTAAGGTGACATTCGGTAATTTAATACAATAACGCTTTACAGAATGATTGTAGATCAATCTCCACGGAGTAAATCCTATTTCCAAAACTTTTTTATCATGCAACTTTCTTAACTGTTCAATATCTCTTAAAGAATGATGTTTATCCTTTTCTTTGAAGATATCATCATAGAGCAAGTGAGAAAAAGAGAACTGAAATGAAATTCTACAGATTAATTCAATTATTTCCTCTGGAAGAGGATGTTGAGTAAATGACCACTGATTAGAGGTCAATGGTGGGTTTTGAAAGTAGAGATCATGATTGAGTGCCTCTACTACACTATCTGAATGGAAAATCCTAGCAATCGCGTGTCGTTCCTTTGTAGGTAATTTCTGCCATCCCAAATTAGGTTTATAAAGAGTGAATGCCGAACTGCGCTGAATTTTATCAAGTAAATCAAATTTTTTGATCTTTAAGTTGTTTTTATATTCGCACAGTTTAAAATAAGTGTACAGGTTATCTATATCACGAGTAGGGATGAGTAAAGTACCGATATATTCGGTTTTTGAGGTTCCTACTTGATGAACGTTACTTAATCCAAGTACCATATTGTCTGGATCAGTAAAATCGATTATCTGGTTCAGTTCAATATTTTTTGAGAGATGAATATGAAAGAATACACGAGACAAACCAATCGCTGCAGGATGGAATTGGAGCCACCATTTTCCTCCCACGAGGGTATAGAACCGTAATAATTCCGAATGAGTCTTGTATTTTCGTGGAATCAGCATATTTCTGTTGATTTCATCTTTAATGGCTTTGGAACCAAGAGAATCCAATCCTGATTTTTCAAGAGAGGTATATGTGGTTTTTAACACTTCTATTTCATCAGATGATAATATAAAATTAGGTTCATCACATTTAATCTGTAATTGTTCATAATCGAATGCTGAAAGCTGCACTCCTCTTTTTATCAGTGGATAAAGATTCCGTAGCTGGTATAATAAGAATTTATAAAATTCTGTGGCATAAAATCGTGAAATACTGAGGTGATAGACCGTATTTTCGGCAATGCATACAGTCAACCAGAGAAAAGGAGTTCTCAGATAGAGGTCATTCTTTGTAACCCTACCTGAATATTCATCAAAACGTTTGGATAGTGTCTCTCGTTTATTATCTGCTTCTTCAAAATGACCAATAACTGTTAAAAATTCATTAATAAGCTCTCGTTCTGCTAGATCAAAATTTAATATAAATTTGGGAAATTGTTGGCAGATAGTTTTGATAGACCTCTTTAAATTGTCTAGCTTGCTCATAGAAACCCCTTGAAATTACTCAGGTGGGGGAAATGTGCGTATCCACCGTTCCTTTCTTTATGGACATTTATTCCTTTCTTAGGAATACTAAGAAACGAATATGAATCCATCTAGTCACCTTTATTATGATTGAAGGTGAACCGTTTCCCCGCCAGGACAGTCGGGCGGGATACTTACACCCATATAGGACATAAGCCTGTGAATATAGGTTCATTGAACCACTGAGTTGATGGATGCCTCTCCGAGAAGTCGTCTAAGTTCGGATCGCCTAATTGTTCACGTGAGTTGATTTCTACCACAGCATGAGGGGGTAATCGGTGGTTGAATTTCAAGCGTGACTCCATCCTATAATCCACCTGACCCTTTATAAGCTCCCATGTAAATTTCGTTAACTTCCTCTTTTCTCGTGAGGTTGAGAGTCCATAATTGTCTATATTTGAGTATAAATCTTATCGATAGTTAATAACCCCTTCGCTGAAATTGTAACTAGTATTTTGTGTTCTTTATCAATAATTAATAGTTTTTCAGGCGGATTAGAGTAAATCTCTAGGGACTGATGAATTTTTCTTTGCTCTCGATACTTCTTTCTCATTAGTTTTCTGGAGAAATTAATTCTATACTCGGAGGACTGGTATCTACTCCGATAACCTCAACTCTTGATGATATAGCATAAATATTTGGAAATTTTTCTCCACTATCTTGCAGCATTGGTCTAGAAGATGCTAATAAAAATAGTATAATTAACAATAATCCAATTCGGTTCAGTGAGTGGTCATTAAATCGCCTGAATTTACTTTTCATAAGGGTTTTCCTTCTTTTGAATACTGTCTAATATGTGGTTTTTCAGAAGCAGACTATTTTCTGATGTGACGATCCTACTATAGCAGAAGCTTAAAAGAATAATCTCATTCTTCATTGCTAAAGAAGATTGATTTTTTTCAATCAGAAATTAGTGTAGTAGTAAATTCCACTCCTCATCTCCCATGTGCTACTGTTTACTACCGAATGTGGATATTTTCAGTTCTCATGTTTACTTCGAAGTTTTACTTCATTTTTCCATTGTATTTCTTAATTAGAAAATCAAAGTAAAAAGAAAAACTTTGGAGAATAAAATTAAATCATTTACTTTATTCCTAACATAGAGTGCCAAAGGAGAAATTCTGACTATGAGTAATAAACCACGGTTATCAGAATCCATAGGAGTAATCGGTACAGGAATAATGGGAACTGCCCTGATCAGAGGATTATTGAAAGAAAAATTGGTGAATCCTGATCAAATACTTGCATATGACATTATAAACGAGCTGCTAATGGATCTAGTTGAAGAAACTGGTATTAATGCAGCCTTAAATAATCAACAAATAGTTGAGCAAAGCGACATTATTTTCATCTGTGTTAAACCCCAAGTATTTCTAACAACCCTCCAAAAACTACAAATTGCTTTCACAAGTGATCATTTAGTAATATCAATCGCTGCTGGTGTACCTTTATCGATTATCGAAGAATTAACTGGAAATTCACGTTGTGTGAGGATAATGCCCAATATGCCTTTTCAAGTAGGAGAAGGGGCAGCTGGCTATAGTCTTGGAACCAGAAATGATAATCGAGACTCAGAAATTGTCGAAATCGTCTTTGGTTCCTTAGGAAAGGTCTTTCAGTTCCCAGAATACTTGCTAGATGCGGTCACAGGTCTTTCTGGAACAGGTCCTGCTTATGTATTTGTGTTTATCGAAGCATTAGCCGATGGAGGTGTTTTAGCAGGTTTACCCCGGCGTGAAGCACTTATTTTGAGTGCACAGACCGTTATGGGTGCTGCTAAGTTACTTTTAGAACAAAATGTACATCCAGGGATTCTAAGGGATGCTATCATGTCTCCAGGAGGCACTACAGCTTCGGCTTTACAATTAATGGAAGCTCGTGGTTTTCGTTCAATTCTGATTGATGCTGTAGAGGCGGCAACTAAAAAATCACAATTCTTGGGCCAAAATAATCTTTCACAATCCGATCACCTCGTATGAAATCGCATACGGACTATTTCTAAGAACAAATGTGGAAATTGTCACTCCTCTCGTTTACTTCTTATTAATTAGAAGTTATAGCGTAAGGAGTCCAAATGAGTGTGTTGTTGTGTCTTCTGGTCTTATGTCTGGTGGTCTCTTTTTTCGTGAGTTTTTCCAAAGAAGTAACAAATGGAGAAGCTTTATTTTTCATATTAGAACCAATATTTATCTGGATTAAAATGAGTTTGATGTTTTGGATAAGCATATTAGGAGAAACTATGATTTTTCCTCTCTATATTTGGTCATTAGAACATCAGAGGTTACAAAAGAAGTTCGGGAAATCCAAGGGGAAAAGAATTGGGGATATTCTTGGCCTCATTTCAGGTTGGGGTTATTTTCTTTTTATGTTTGGAATATGGTTTGCTCCTCAACCACGTTTCAGTATTCCTCTTTTCTCAGAGATATCCTTAATGCTCCCAGTTGTTAATTTAAATACTCCAATCATCCATGTTCTTATCTTCTTACCCATTATTGTTGTAGTACTATGGTTTTCTTTCATGGGTGTTAAAGAGGTGACCTTTAAGGTAGCCGAAACCCATCGACCAGAGAGAGTTATTAGTACAGGAGTTTATAGACGAGTTAGACACCCTCAATACATGGGAGCACTACTTGCCCATTTTGCAATATCTATTCTTCTATCAGCACTTTACTCCTTTCTCCTTACACCCCTTATGTTTATTTATCTTTATATAATAGCAAGAAAGGAGGAAAAAGAATTAATTCGGGAATTTGGATCCGATTATGAAGAGTATAGAGCGAAAGTACCTATGTTGTTCCCAAAAATTAGTTTAAGATGAGATTCCTTTAGAAGGATCCGTTTACCATAATTCTTACTCACTCCCACTCCTTGCACACGGGTTCTTTCTTTTCTATTTCAAGAAAAAAATTTGGTATTTTCTGTCCTTGGAAATGTCTGTGAGTCATAGGGAGGTGAAGAGAAAAATGGGAAGGGTGAACTAATATTTCCGAGCACTATTTTGAGCAAGGGTATTTTCTAGCTAGATTTAGAGTCTAATCCAAAAATACCTGGATTCATGATCTTATTCGGATCAAGCGTGTTTTTAATACTTCTAAGCGTTTTTAACCCTTCATCTCCGATCTCAGCTAGATAATTAGTGATAAACGATCGGCCGATTCCATGATGATGACTTAGAGTTCCGCCATAAGCTTGGAATGTATCTAAGACCTTCTTCCTGATACGATAATACTGGGTGAATTCGTCCTTCTCCTTCTGTGGTGCAACTAGTGTAAAATAAAGATTGGCACCATTTGGGTAAAAATGGCTTCCATGCGTCCAGAGAATCGGACATTCGGGTTTCAATATTTTTCTTGTTACACGATATAAATTCATAATATTATCCCAAGTGGTACTAGTTTCAAATGTGTCAATGAGGATACCATGATCAATGAGGGGATCACGGACAAAAGGAAGTTCATACCGTCTTTTGTACCAGCTTTTTGCAGGTCTTGATCCGATATAAACTCCTTTATATCTGTTAATAGACTTTTTTGCCTGTTTGAATGTTAAGGCAACAAGCGGGGGATCACCTTCAAACGAGAGAATACCCATACTCCGTGTTCCATCTTTATAGCCTTTTTTTTCTAAGAGTCCCAAGAGCATTCGGTATGAAAAAGGCATCTTGGGGGGGTCACGCATTAACGCTTGAGCTACAATATTGTAATAGGTCTCTTCGCTGTCTGAAATACGCATCACCGCAGGACGATATCCGTTCTGTAGAATCTCCTTATAGGCCAAAAGTCCTTCTTCAAAGCTTTTGAAGAAAAAAGCTGACAAACGTGTCTTTCTAGGAGTTTTCCAAACACGCAGGGTCATTTCGGTAATTATACCAAAAGTTCCTTCGGAACCGAGCAGTATATGATTGATATCGGGTCCTGTTGCTCGTGCAGGGGCTTTTCTGGTGATTAATGTTTCTCCTAAACCCGTGACAAACTTCATCCCCATCACCATTTCTTCAATTTTGCCGTAAAGGGTAGAATTCTGTCCTGCACCCCGTGTGGCAGCCCAGCCCCCCAATGTACTATATTCAAACGATTGAGGAAAATGCCCAAGAGTCAACCCATAGGTTTTTAGCTGGGCTTCTAAGTCAGGGCCCAAAATCCCGCTTTCAACTGTGATATATTGGGCTTCTGGATTCACATCAATTATTTTATTCATCTGCGTTAAATTTACTGCGATGATGCCGAGGGAAGGTTCAATACCCAGCGTGACAGATGTAGCTCCAGCAACAGTTGAAAGGGGCACTTTATGTTTATTCGCTAATTGGACAACTTTAACGACCTCCTCATGACTATGAGGAAAAACTACTAATTCAACCACGGCTGGTATATCCGAAAAACGTGAGCGAAGTGATTCCACATAACCTTGACCTAAAGAGTTGGTGATGCGAGTCCAAGGATCAGTAGTTATTTGCGTTTTATCGATTAGTTGTGTTAACTCAGATTGAAAGGTAGCCGAAAGATGGGAATCACCTAGGATAGCATCTAACGTCTTCTTTTGCGGGTATTTTTTGGAAAGGGTATCTGGATCCATACCTAAATGCTGAAAAACGAATTTCTTAAGCGGGTCGGTTACTTTAATATGAGTAGACTCACGATCTCCCCATTTTGTGGCATTTTTCAGAGGTTCCATCTTCTTTACATCATCTCTGGTTTTTTCATGGAAATTTTAGCATTACTTATCCCTTTGAAAGTCAGGTGAGGAAAGTTGGTCATAAACATCAGATCACCATTTATAAAGATTCATTTCTCCCTCTTGATCGTCTTCTCATGAGCTGACATTCTCCTTCGTGAACTGAAGTTTTCATACAGGATTTTCTAACGCATATAGTTGCTATAGAGATCTTCGATCTTTTGGATAGGCCTTAAATTTGGGGATATTTAGCTTTGGTGATTGCACATTTTCTTATCCCGAATGTCAACCCCTCTCGCGTTACGAACACAGGTAAAGTATTGTTTAGTGTTTCTTACACACTTCCACTAATCGCACACGGGCTACTATCATTAGGATAGTGTGGAAATGGTCAGTCCTCTCGTTTCCTTCTAAACATTTAGAAGTTATAGCGTAAGGAGTCGTGAAAAAGTGCTTCAGTTGAGTTTTCTACTGTACTTTTCTTTCAGTTCAGCGTGTAATAAATCTGAGGCATAATCTGAATATTTTCTCATCGCTTCTGCTTCTAATCGTAAACCATTACAAATCCTATTGCTTTTGTACTCTGGGCATAATTTACATAGATCTTCCCGGTTTGCAGCTTTCCTCACTTGTCTAAAAGAAATAAAT
>DXJL01000101.1 GCA_019057635.1 Candidatus Heimdallarchaeota archaeon | reverse complement strand
GTATGAGTCTTTCTTGTTTTCGTCCAAAAAACTTGTGCATTACATACATTGACGAATGACCTTGAGAGGGAACTACTTTCTCAATAGGTGAAGAATTAGTCATTATTACATCCAGCTTAGGACGAGCTACTTTGAATGGTTCTTTTATTTATCGCTAAGAAGTACCTTACAAAACTTTATAATAAACCAATTCCCGATGCTCAAACCAGTTGAGTTAATCATGGCTAACATTACAGCTCCTATAAATAAACGTTCAACCCGCGGTAACATATTATTATGGTCTATGTATGATTTGGCCAATACAGTGTTTTCTATGGGGATAGTTTCCCTAACAGTGATTAAATTTTTTACTTTACTTGGTATGCAGCAAGGATTAAGCTGGAGTGAGTCAAATTTCCTTGCTGGGTTGGCTGGTTCAATATCTACGATATTTGTGGCTTTAACAATACCTTTTATGGGAGCTTTAAGCGACAAAAGTGGAGAACGAAAAAGCAAAGTTGTCCTTTTAGGGGTTCTTTGTATACTAACTACAGGAATTGTTTATTTCTTTGTTAATTTTTGGATTGCTTTTTTCCTATTTATCATCGCTAATATTACTTATCAGTGGGGGAACCTATTCTATGATGCCATGATTCCTCATATTTGTGCCGAAGATGAAATTGGTAAAGTTTCAGCAACTGGAGTGGCTATTGGATATGTAGGATCATTTATTGCTATTGCAATTCTATTTATATTGCCGTTTGTCGGAATACTAGATCATACTCCATTACGAGAGGATGGAGTCCCATTAAGCGCTCCAATTGAAGAAGGAGGAATGCCTATTTCTTTTGACCAGATTGTTTTAGGTGAGTTTCAGTGGATGTGGTTAATTTGCGCACTTGCTTTTCTTATTACAGCAATACCTTTTCTCTGGGTAACTGAAAGAACGAAGAAAGAACCTCACTCCACTAGTAGTGTATTAAAGAGTGCGTTTTCTGAACTAAAAATAACGACCAGAGAAGTAGTTACTTATCGCGATATGTTATTTTTCATGATTGGTTGGATTTTAACGGTAGATGTAGTTAATACAATTATTGCATACATGCTACCTGCAGCAGAAGATGCTTGGGGACTCTCAGGTACGATGCCCCTTATACTAATTTTCGTAGGGGTTATCGGAGCCAGCGTATTGACCTTAGCAATTGGTCCAGTATCTGATAAACAGGGGCCTAAAATGGCATTCCTTATAGTAGGAGTAGGATACTTATTCACCCTTGTAATAGCGGTTTTAGCTGATACAAATGATCCTAGCTTAGGTGGAGTTTGGCTTGTTTTATTATTTATTGCAGCATTAATTATTGGTGGAGCTCAAGGTTCAACTTGGGTCGCCAATAGACAGATGGTAATTGAATTAGCCCCTGAAGATAAAGTGGGACAATACTTCGGGTTTAGCAAATTAGTCAGTAAAGGTGGCAGTGCTATAGGTATGTCCATTTTCGCAGCAGTATTATCAATTACTCAAGAGATAACTGGAAGTATACCGACTTCGTATCGTGTAGGATTCATCGTTCTTGGTGTAATATATATTATTGGACTGATTTTCTTAATGTTGGTTAAAGATCATCATAAAGACTATTTAGCTGGTAAAAGAGCCCCCTTTGACTGATTCACTTGTGAAAATTGTTTTAGATTCCGATGAAACATATAGTCCTTTTGGATTTTGATGGGACTATTATCATCGAAGATAGTGCTTTATTAGTTTTAAAACGATATGGTTCTGGAAATTGGAGAAAATATGACGATCAGCTGCTAAAAGGGGAAATTTCTTTAGAAGAGTGCCTGTCTAAGCAGTTTTCGTTAATAAATGTCACACAAGCTGATATTATACATGTACTTGATGGAAATATCGCTTTCAGACCGAATTTTAAAAATTTCGTCCTTTTTTGTGAAAAATTTCAAATTCCCCTTGTTATTGTGTCAGCTGGGCTAGATTTTGTTATTGAACATTTTTTAGAGAGGCTAAAATTGAATTATCCCATCCCGATAGTCTCTGGTACTACTAAATTTAATTTTAATGGAATATCTTTCAAATTTTCAGAATTAAAATTTCCAGAATCAAATAATTTCAAAGAAGATCTTGTTATTCAGTATAAAACTCAGGGTTATTCCGTTACTTATGTTGGGGACGGAAGTGGCGATTTTCATGCAGCAAAACGAGCCGATACTGCATTTGTTGTTGAGAACTCCGAATTAGCAAGAATTTGCCGTGAGAATGAGATTAAATTTCAGGCCTTTGCAGATTTTAACTTCATTATACGGAATTTAAGAACTCCTTAACATCAGAGGAAATTCATTCTTTCAATAGTTAGATTCCGAATTAGAATTGCTTATAATTACTAGTAATGAGAACTCGATATAACCATATTGAGTATTGATGAGTGAAAAAATAATGTCAAGCGGTAAGGAAAAGTCATTTCTTAACTATGAAGTAACTGGTGCTCCAGCGTTTGCAGTAGTCCGAATAACGTTAGATAATCCAGGTCAAAAAGTTCGAGCTGAAGGTGGAGCCATGGTATACATGGATGGACATGTTAACATGGAAACTAAATCAGCTGGTGGAGTTATGCGAGGTTTAAAAAGGAAGTTTTCTGGTGAATCAATGTTCCAGAACTTTTTTTCGATTTCTGATGGTTCTCCACCAGGAATGGTAGCTTTTGCTCATGGAGCTCCAGGGGATATTGTTCACCTTCATTTAGCACAAGGAGAAGAATGGATTCTTAGTCGAGACGCATATATCTGTGGAACAACTAGTGTCGCAGTAACGTCGAAATTTGGAGGATTCAAGGGAGTTTTGGGTGGTGAAGGTCTAATGCTAACCAAAATCATGGCTGAAGCTGACGGGGATGTGTGGATAGGGGGGTATGGATATGTTGAACGACATGAATTGGAACCAGATCAGGAGTTCGTCGTGGATAACGGAGTTATGATGGCATATCAAGCAGGCATGCAACATAAAGTTTCAAAAGTAGGTGGTCGAAAGAGTTTCATACTCGGTGGAGAAGGAGTGGTGATTCGTTATACTGGTCCCGGTGTTGTGTATACACAAAATCGTGAGATTGGATTATTAGCCTCCTTACTTCTCCCATATCTCCCAGTGGGTCGTAGTAGCTAAACCACCCTATTATCTCCATTCCTTTCCTTTTTTCTATTTCTAAAAGAAATAAAATCTCACTTTTACATGTTGTAGATGGTGTCCATAATGCCATCAGATGTTTTAGAACGCTTTTTAAAATACGTTACAATCCACACAACTAGTAAGGAGGATGAGGAAACTATTCCAAGTACTAAACGGCAGTTTGACCTTGCAAATATACTTGTTCAGGAGCTCAAAGAACTTGGAATAGTGGATACCATTGTATCCGATGAATGTTATGTCATTGCAACACTACCATCAAATTTAACACCCGAGATTACAAAGACAGTACCTGTAGTTTGCTTTTTTGCTCATATGGATACTTCTCCAGAAGAAGCAGGAGATAAGGTCAAACCCCAAATTGTTAATAACTATCAAGGAGGTGACATACAACTTCCTGGAAATCTAGATATTGTAATATCACCTAAAGACACACCCGCGCTACTGAAATTCGTTGGTAGTGATATAGTAACATCTGATGGGACTACATTATTAGGAGGAGATAATAAAGCCGGAGTGGCGGCAATTATGGCTGCTTTAACAAAGTTGAAGGCCGATCCTAAATTGAAACACGGAACTATTAAAATTGTATTTACTCCAGATGAAGAGGTAGGTCGTGGTGTTGATGGACTTGATGTTGAATCCTTAAAGGCAGATTTTGGATATACGATTGATGGGGATGAAATGGGAGTTTTAGAATCTGAAACTTTTAATGCCGCAGGAGGGGATATACAGATAACGGGTTTTAACTGTCATCCAGGGTATGCTAAAGGTAAAATGATAAATGCTATCAGAATTCTAGCTGATATTATTCAAAATTTTCCTATAGATGAGTCACCTGAAACAACAGAAAAGAAAAAAGGTTATTATCATCCATATGAATCTTCAGCTTCTGTTAATGAGGCAAAATTAAAGTTTATTATCCGGGATTTTGATTTTGAACAGCTTAGACAAAAGATTCGGAATGTAGAAGAGTTTACAAATCATATTCAGGAAAAATATCCTTATTCCAAAATCAATTTAACTATCAAAGAATCGTACAAAAACATGAAATATAAGATAGATGAAGTCCCTGAAGTTATGATGAATGCCGAGGAAGCAATCAAACGAACAGGTATTCCTGTCATCAAGAAAGCCATACGTGGAGGAACAGATGGCGCTCGTTTAAGTTATCGTGGTCTACCAACTCCGAATATATTCTCTGGAGCGATGAATTTTCATAGTAAAAAGGAATTTGTTCCCGTTGTCGCCTTGGAGAAATCAGTTGAAACAATTATAAATCTAGTGCAAATTTACGTCGAGAGAGCCTCTGAATGATCACCAATGGAAGAGTTTTGTTAATACAGTCCACTTTAACACTCACCTGTATAGAAACAAACCTATACAGATATTAGCCTTGTTTAGAATTAGAAAATCTTTTAGAAGACACAATATATCATTTATCTACATAGGATGAACGAGTAATTATGGCAACCCGAAACGAAAAACTGGTTCGGATAGAGCTTCCCTCTACTTCTGGGGTAGAAGTTGAGATTAGAGAAAGCAGAGATCGGTACGTACTGAATTTTTTCCAGAATGATAGACAAATAAATACCGCTTCTCTCTCTCAAAACAAGCTTAATCAGGATAGGATGGTGGATCTCTTGAGTGAGGCGGGAGTGGAATTTTTTAGTTTTTCTGCAATCTTTGAAATCTCTGATCTACTTGTGAATACAATTAAGGATGAATTTCAGGCTTTCTCAATAGAAGATGAACCTGCTTCGACTCCAATAACGCGAGATGTTAATGATGTAACTGAAAAGTTCGGTATACTAACTGAAGATGTACTAGAGGAGGGAGATGAGATTGTTGAAGATACAGCCGCAGGAACATCAAGTAGGATTCTGACAATTCCTCCTGGAGATAAAGAACTAAAAAAGATCAAAATGCTGCACTCGAAATCAGGATTTGCCACAATTTATTATACTCCCGAAGGGAAATTTGCTGTAGTTTTATCTCGCAATGATGAATTGCTACAGAGAAAAGTCTATTCTAAAGACGATGTAAATCAAGATAAAGTTGTAGAATTAATCAGTGAATCAGGAATTGATTTTCTTTCCTTTTCTGCAATATATGATTCTGCAGAGCAAATTGAATCACTAATTTTAAATCCAGAGAAATTTGAATCTGAAGATACTGTTTCAATTCCTCAAATGGACACTATAGTTGATGTCGATGATCCTTCACCCATTTTAAAGTCAAAATCAGCTACTACCTTAAAACAAGATGAAGTGACACTTGTTGATTTATCCGATTTTGACATGTCTGAATTCAGTAAGGCTGATGATTTTGATAAATTTATCAACAAGGTTAAAGAAGTCGTAGAAGTAGGACAACCTCTTCCTGTTAAAGAAGTGGAGATTGTTCATTCGGGTGGAGTGGATTGTATTGTACTCAGAAAATTTGATGATTGGTTTTTACGTTTTCGTAAGTCTGATGGTTCAATTTCCGCCCCTACAGGAATAAAAATTGATCAGGATGAAATTGCTCGTCTGATAAATCAGGAAATACCCCAAATCTCTTTTAGTTACTTGTACGATGCTTCAGAATTGATTTTTCAGACTATTGGCAATTTAGCAACAAAGCCAATGGACCAAATCATCAGTAATGTGGCTGTTGGTCACTTCTTAAAAATTATTGA
The DNA here is from genome assembly GCA_019057635.1 of Candidatus Heimdallarchaeota archaeon. Taxonomy (GTDB): domain Archaea; phylum Asgardarchaeota; class Heimdallarchaeia; order Hodarchaeales; family Hodarchaeaceae; genus Hodarchaeum. Next base: position 40,717 of record DXJL01000101.1, on the reverse strand, counting down.
ACAGAATGAAGCAGAGGGGAATCTTAAAGCCGCCTCGAAAATCACTGAAGTTTTGCTCAAGCGATTTCGTAAAGAAAACAATTCTAAGGGTATCCTACGATTTGGGAGAAAACTTGTGAAATCCCTGATAGATCAAGGAAAAGATTCCAAAGTTGTGAAGCTTCAATCAGAATTGATCTCAGATCTGCTCAAAATTGATATGGAATCATCTGTTGAATTCGTATTTGAATCTATAGAGATGCTGGCCGATCAAAATAAACATTTGAATGCAGCGAATTTATGTGATTTAGTTTTAGATTACTACTTGTCTGAAAAAATAGTACCTGATTCAATATCAACAATCTTACTTTTGGCTAAAAAACAAGCGGAGTATTATAAGCATGCTCGACTCCCAGTAGTAATGTGGGAGAATGCTCTTCGTTATGCCCACTTTGCCATAAAAGAGATAGGAGCAAGTGGGGACACACTCTCAAAGGAGCAAAGAGATGGATTCTTGGAGGACATTATTTTCTTAGTTGACTCTGCACTGGGAGTACAAGAAGAACGTAAAGCTAATTTTGAAATTCTGAGCACGCTTGAAGAGACAACACAATTATTAAAAGAGATCCAAGAAAAATCTCATTATCAAAGATACGTTAATCGATTAATCCTTACCCTGGAGACTCAGGGAAAGAAGGAAAAAGCTTTAGAAATCGCATTGGAAGCTTCAAAAGCACTTATGAATTCAGAAACATATGTAAAAGCGTGTGAACTTAGTAATCAAGCAATAAAGCTTTTTTATGAATTGAAAAAGGTTGAAGAAGCTGTTGATTTTAGCCTTGGAGTAGTGAGGGGACTCACTGAATTAAAAGAAATAGAGGCGGCAAAAAATTATTTGCAGTTTGTTGAAGATCTCATTAGTAAAGCATACAAAGATGATGATTCTCGTCGAATAGAAAAACAGCTCGCAATGGGCGATTTACTGGGGAAATTAGGGATGAAAGATCGCGCTAAATCCTTTATTCAGACCGCTCTTCAAACAATTGATGACCCTAAGAAGAGGGAGAAAATTGTTCTGAAATATGTTGATGAAATGCATGTGAGTCATGCTTTTCTTACCGCTCAAGAGATGATTAATTTAGAATTATCTCGGTTGTTGGAAACAAAGAAAATAAAGGATGTAATTAAATTTTGTTGCCAATTTATAGACAAATTAAGAGAGTATGGCCAAAACGATATGATTTTCGAATATATTCGTTACATCTCTAGCTTAATGTTACAGTCAGATCATAGTGATTATGATTTGCTGCAGAAGTTCATAAAAGATCTATTAACAACGAATGAGGTTGATAGAGCGGCGTCAATCTTGGATCAGCTAGTAATCCTCCAAGGTAAACAAAGTGAGTATACGAGAGCAATTGACTCAATAAGTCGTTTCGTTGACCATCTTTTGGAAAGTACTCAAAGAGTTGATCTTGTCCAAAAATACGTTTTTGAGATTGCTGAAGCTTATAGACGGATGGGAGATGATCAAGGAGCGCTTGAAGTCTTGGTGAAATATCAAGAAGTCCTACTTGATTATTCAGTTGAATTATCACAAAAAATTACTGACATCATACTAAAAGAATATGAGGCAAAAGAAGAATATAAGAAATGTATAGAAATTGTGACTAACATCATTGATAGGCAATTAGAACAGAGCATGTTTCAAGACGCATACATTTTTAGTGTCCAAAATGCTCGTTATATAGAGAGCTCTGGCAGCATTCCTGATGTCATCAAATATCTCGGAAAAATGAGAAATAGATTTTTAGAATTTGACCAGTTTGAAGACGCAGCTAAAATGACCGATCTAATATTTAGATTCGGTAAAACTCATCAACAATACAAAATCGCTATCCAATCGATAAAAGAATATGCCAAAATTACTCTAGATAACGAAGACTATTTATCTGCTATCAAATTCGCTCTTAATGTCGCAACTCTCTTTGAGGAAGACAATAAATCAGATAAAGCACTTGAATTTCTTCATAAGATTTTCAATATTACTTTTAAAAATGTCAAAGAGCCTTCTCTTCAAGTATTTCGCAAGATAATAGAAATTCATCGCGAGAAAGATGACTTCAAGAAAATCACAAAGAAAGTCGTTGATCCGTTATTAACAAAATATCCTGATGTTGCGCTACTTACGGTTGTGAATGAGGTTCTTTCTCCTCCACTCGAGGAATACATAAAGTATTCTGAAAAATTCTTTGATCAACTAATTGAATCTTCTTCATTAACCTTTGACAGTGCAGATGGTATAATTTCATTAGTTAACCTTGTGTATGGAAGTGCTCTTGTAGATCTAGGAGATAACTTGGTATATAAATACACAAATAAATTGACAGAGTTTGGTTTTGCTGTTGAGGCAATGAAATTAATGTCAATATTGTCAGAAAGATCAAGTTTACCATTTTCGGATCTTTTAAATAAATCTCTGGACTTCGTTCAAAGTTTAGTTCGAAAATCTAACATTGAAAAAGCAAGAGAGTTTGCAGATAAGTTGATTCAACATATTACAACTAACCCTGAACTATCTGCAGAGAAAAATCACCTAGGGGCAAAAGTCTGTGATAAATTTGCACAAATGGTAGCGTTTGAGAATCCTGATCTAGCCTCAGAGTATGCTTATCTTGCTGCAGATTATCTACGAGGAGCAAATGATTTTGATGGAGTAGTTACTATCTATAATAATCTCGCAACTCAATACTCATCCTCAAAAAGAGCCATTCGTACATTTGAGAGAGGAATATACATTTGCAGTAAATATAAGGCCAAAAAACACGAAGCACAACTACTAGTTTTACTCACTAAATACCTTTGCACTATTTCAGACGACTCAGTGCTAGCAGCTTTTCAACAAACAATAGAAAAACTGGAAGAATTGGAGGATCTGGATGAACTCTTCAGAAATTGTTGTGAGATAATTACCGTGGCAATTTCAACCGATAATCTTAATCTTGTATCTAGATATCTAGAATATATGAGTAAATTAGCCAATATGATAAACCGTTCAGAGGATATGGGTGGAATTCTAGTTTTCATGTTAAATTACGTTGCTGACATAAACGATACTGAAAAAGCAAAGAAAATTAGAAATAATATTGAGGAATTGGGTATACAGCCCAAGAAATTTAAAAAGGACTTTAAACACCTTTCAGAAGAACGTAGCAACTTTTTGAAGTCAAAATCAGTAAAGGACAGACAATTAATCGAAGTTGACGCAGTAACTCCAACTTTGGTTGACACAGCGGAGTTAATCACAGCGAGTGAAGAACCCCTTTTAGAAAAAGTCATTGAGCCCGATACCGAAGAAGAAGATAAAGAGATTGTCGATTTTATTAAAGGAATCAAACCAGAATCACCACTACAAGAACAAGTGGAAACTCCAAAGGTAATTCAAGAACCAGAACCTCAAATCTCTCAGTTATTGGAAGACAAACCATCTTTAAAAGGGCAACCGCAAATAAGCAGTGAAGTTTTGGAAATCCCTCCGAAACAGGATGAGGCCGAAGTATCCACCATACTGAGTGATGATGAAGTTTCGAGCTTATTTTCACTTGATCCTTCCCCTGAAGAGGTCTCACAAGTATCATTATCAGTTGAAGAAGAATTATTTCCTGAAGTTAGCCAACAAGGCAAAGAAGGTGTAACACTATCCGATAATGAAGTAACCACACTGTTTAGCTCTCGAGAAGATTCCAAAAAGAGGGGAGCTGATGTGTTACGATCACTGTCTGAACAAGAACCCTCTGCTAGTGAGGAAGAGTGGGAAGTCGATACTTTTGGGCGTTTATTAAGAAAAGGAGCAACTACTCCTTCACCAGATAAAATCAGTGAACCTAAACCAGTAATATCTCCTACTATAGTTGAAGTTACGTCTGGAACTCCAGATTTAAGTACTCTGAAATCATCCTATAAACCCAAAGAAGAAGTAGTAAAACCCACACAATTAAAGTCGCTTCAATTAGAACCTGATTTGGAAAGTGAGAAGAAGAAACAGCTTCAAAGTCTACCTGACCTTGAAGAATTAGAAATGGCGCTGGTAGATACAGAAAGAGTGTTACCTCCTAGACACGAACCAGAACCAACTAAAGAAACGAAAAGTCTGTTCGATACCGACATAACCAGTTCTTTAGACTCTGTTGTGGATGCCCTTGTTGAAGACGAATCTGGTGACACACAAGATATCTTTGGAATTCCAGAAGTGTCCTACGAGGAAATCTCTGAACCACAAACTCCAAAACCAGCTGAAGTGAAACCACCTGATTTAATAGATTTATTTTCAGACGCTTTATCTGAATTAGGATCAATAACTGGGGAATCTGGAAAGAAAGGCAAGCAAAAGAAGAAAAAGAAGTAGTGCTCAATCTTTCCTTGATTTTCCATACATATCAGGATCATAAAGAGGATATTTCTGTATTTTTACATCATGCATCTTATTTCGGACTTGGAATTGTAATATTCCATTTTCAACATTGTGCTCTGGTAGTATGTAACCCATTCCAATACCAATGTTTAAAATGGGAGAAAAACCACCAGATGAAATAACACCTATTTCTTTTTCCCCTTGGAACAATTTTAATCCTGAACGGGGACTAGGTCCTCTTTTCATAGAAATTAAGCCTACTCGAATCTTTTGAAGAGGTTTTTCTTTCAACATTTCAAGTTGGGGCTTACCTATAAAGGAAGATTTGTTTATATGAATAAACGGAGGAAAAAACAAGTCCGCTTCAAGTGGATTAATACATTCTGATATATCATTTCCATAGAGATGATAACCAGCTTCCAATCTTAGAGAATCGCGTGCTCCCAACCCACAGGGTTTTATGTTAAATTGCTTACCTTCTACAAGTAATTTCGTCCAGACATTGACCGCATTTGTGTTCTCTTCATTTGATGTATTAAATACTATAATTTCATAGCCTGACTCTCCAGTATACCCTGTACCTGAGACAATTACATCACAGCTATCAATTGTTGTTTGTAAAACATTCCAAGAAGAAGGAGGGGTTGCATTCTCTGGTATAACTCGTTTTAACACAGCCTCTGCCTTCGGACCTTGTAAGGCATACATCGCAGATGAAGATGAAATATTAATTATTTCGATGTCCAATTTGGAAAAGTGATTAATCAAGGCTGATAATAATTTAATCCAGTGTAGGATCTTTTCATAATTTCCTGCATTCCAAACCAGCAACCACTTATTTTCTTCAATATGTTCAAAGACTAAATCATCTCGAAAGCCTCCAAGTTCATTGAGCAAGAAAGTATATGATGCTCTCCCTACATTGGTTTTCGAAAGGTCTCTTGGCACCAGAGCGTTGAGAAATTTTTCAGAATCCTTTCCTTGAATCCACATTCGTCCCATATGAGAAACATCAAACAAACCAACAGCATTTCTAACCGCCATATGTTCCTCAATTATGGATGTATACATTACAGGCATTTGAAAGCCTGCAAAATCGACGATATCGCCATTTTCTGCATGCCAAGCATATAATTGTGTTTGCATTTGTTTTCACAACATTTTTTGAATTTTTCTACGTTTCAAGCCTACATGTGGCTGTAAAAGGAGAATAATAATCTGAAAACAAGTTATTTCTCATGAATTAATGAACTTTGTAATAATTGAAAGAAGGGTGAGAAATTTATTTTAAAACTATTGTCAATTTTATTTTATAAACAGTAGAAAGCGTGTGGAATTAAATTGACCGATGATCCAACATTTAGAAAAATCCGAGGTATTCTCAAAGCTCATCATGAGTATTGGAATAATGCAATCCCCTTAATTGCTTCAGAAAATTTAACAAGCCCTGCAGTACGAGAAGTAGCGATTTCTGATTTAGCACATAGATATGCAGAAGGATGGATAGGGGAACGAGTCTATCCAGGGAACGAATATTTCGATGATATGGAAGAATTAACTTTAAAACTCTTGAAACAGCTATATAAGGCTCCTTTTATAGACGCTCGACCTATATCAGGTGTTGTAGCCAACCTAACTGTCTATACTGCTTTTACAAAAGCTCATGATAAAATGATGGCGATTTCAATACCTGTAGGAGGGCATATCAGCTCTGGCCCTCTTTCTGCGAAGTCAGGTTCATTTATTGGAGGAACAGCAGGTGCTGTTTCAAGGTTAGATGTTGACTATATACCTTTTGATCGATATGGATTAAATATTGATGTTGATGCGGCAATAAAAGCATTCCGTGAAAAAGAACCAAAGCTTGTTCAGTTTGGCGCAAGTGTTTTCCTTTTTCCTCACCCGCTTGAGGAACTTATTCCTGTTGCTCATGAAATAGGAGCTCATGTGAATTACGATGCAGCCCATGTAGCAGGATTGATAGCGGGAAAACAATTCCAAGATCCCATAAAGGAAGGAACAGATACAATGACCATGTCAACGCATAAAACTTTTCCTGGTCCTCAGAAAGGAATTGTAATAGCGTCTCAAGATGAACTTGCAGAAAGGATCAAATCGGCTGCATTTCCTGGAATGACATCAAATCATCATTTAATGCATGTGGCTGGTCTTGCGGTAGCAGCTGCGGAATTTTTAAAATTTGGTGAAGCGTATGCAAAACAAATTATTCTCAACGCAAAGGCCTTAGGACAAGCACTATATGAGAGTGGATTCAAGGTAGTATGTCCTGATAAAGGGTTCACCGAATCACACACATTGTTAGTTGATATCACCAACTTCCAAGATACAATCGGTTTGGGTGCAGATGTTGAACAAAGGCTAGAAAAGGCTCATATTGTTGCGAATAGAAATTTATTACCTTGGGACATCTTAGAAAAACGTAATTATTTAAATCCCGGAGGGATTCGAATCGGATCCCAAGAAGTTACTAGACTTGGAATGAAAGAACCAGATATGATTACAATTGCAGATTTCTTTAAATCTGTAATTGTGGACAAAAAGGATCCGCTAATTGTTGCACAGGAAGTATCAGAATTCCGAAAAGAATTCCAGAATATTCATTACGGATTTGAGACCACAATTAAGGCTTATGAATATATAAAAATAGTTTAGATTGGTAAAACCTAATTTTTACCTCTCTTTTTTATTTCCAATCGTTAGTTGACAGCCATTCCTCTACTGTTTCCCTGAGAATCTCCCATGGTTTGCTTGAATTAAGATTGAAAGACTTTGCTTGTGCCCAATAACTTGACATTTTTCCTTCTGCTTCAGGATCCGCTTTATTCCTTTTTTGCCATCTTTGAATGACAACTATCCGTTTTTCCGCGTCATCAACCGATTGCACTAGTAGAACGGCCGTCCACCAACGTCCACGGCGTGAAATTGTTTTTCCTTTAATTAAATGATAATAATCAGAACGATAAGGGAAACTTTCTTTTGTTTTTTCATCTACCATTAGTAACACTCCCATTTTGTCTACTTAGGGCACATTTAAAACCCAAATAAAAAACTGGCTAGTCACATACAATTCGGGATAGCTCTTAAGATATATTTTTAAGAGGTGTCATTCTATTATTCTTGCAAGAGTGGCTGTATGTTAGAGTTGGTGTTTTTTTGAGCGAGTACGAAAGCTATATTCATTATGGGCGATTGGTAGTCCTTTTACAGTTTATTTTGATTCCTATTTACTTCTATTTGTTATCTTTTATTTTTGTAGGGGGTGTAATCTGGTTTTTGAAAACCCCAGATCTAGTTATTCTTTCCGATTTCATTGTTTACGGAATTGGACCTCTCGTAATGGCTGTACCTTTCTTTTTTTGGACGTACGGAAAGAAGTATCAAATTGGTGATGCATATGAAACCTTTGGACGCGAAGTATGGCGTTTACCGACAACAATTAAAGCTTTTTATGGATTTAATTTTCTATTAGGCATTATTTTTTTGTTTCCGTTGCTAGTGCCTGTTGTTTCCTTATTTGGAGGATATTTCATTGCCGTGTATCTTTTTGGGTGGCGAGATGAAGATAAAAAAATTTCCAGCCAAAGGAAGACACGATTACTGACTCTATTATATTTTCCTTTACCATTATTGGTAGTGATCGGATTTTATTTTGGATATGATCTATTTGGTACGCAATCAGGAATTTTTTCATTTTTCATCCAACTTATTGAATACTGGACATCACAAGTTGACCTCTTATATACATCTGCACTCATTATAGCTGATTCAGCAACAATAGGAGGGGCTATTTATTTAATATATGAGGGAGCACAACAGGTTGATCGTGAGGTAGAAATTCCTGAATTTTTAATAACTCTAATTTCATTAGTTTGTTTTATAAGTCTGGAAACACTCTATTTATTCTTCTCCGACAGTTTTGAAGGATTTCTTGGATGGATTCATATTGTAGTCGTTATACTTGGAGTTTTATTACTCATAATCAGGTATTGGAAAGGATTGTTGACAAGTCGCGATACAAGTATCATTGGTTGGTTGACCCTACTAATCTTTCAGCTTGTGAACTTTGCCACTGGAGCGTTAGAAACCATTAGCCGTTCTAGTGCAATTTTTATTGCATTTGCTATCTTCTTGTTCCTCTTTTGGGTGGCTTATCAACGTGCAGGAAAACGTTATTGATGGAGGTAATTGTTTTATTAGCTCCTCAACCTCTTTGCTAGTAGTATGAGCTCTCACCAGAAGATTCCCCCAACCCAACAATTCCAATTTCGTTTAACTATAGAAGAATGGATGGCTATTGAATTTGAAAGAGTGACTTTACAGTACTCTGCATTATTGGATGTCATTGAACAGGTTCGATTTTATGGTATTAATGGATTAATACAGCTAGAGAATCAGAAAGTCAGTCCTTTTTATTTTCATTTAACTGAAGAGCATGATGAGAAGTTCTTAATTATTGTTTTCTCTATTCCTGTTTTTAAGTCTTTAGATTCGAATGCTCTATCGACAGGGATGGAGTATTTTTCTGCTATTCTAAAAAATATCTTCTGTGAAAATAAATTGGTGTCAGAATCGGAAATAATGGCGTTTAATGATATTGAGAATCTGCCTTTAATTAGATCTCAGGGCCAAGATATTATTCCTTATGAGGACTATGCAGAAAAAATTGAAATGCAATTACGAATGAAAGTGCGAACGGGTATCCAGATCTTCCCTGTTGCTAAATTAATTGAAGATATTTCTACCAAATCTATGCAACATTTGAAAGAATTAAGAAAAGCTAAGGCAGCTCTAGTCACTATTCAATCAAATCTTCGAGAATATTCTGCTAGGATCGCCAACAAATATCGTATATCGGTCAAACCATACTTGTTTAGAACTGCCTTAGAAAATCGATTTGAACCCACATTCATTCCAGTATTTTCTTTAGATGCAACTAGCCAAGTAAAAGATGATTTTTCAGTTCTAGTATTTACTACTGAGGTAATAAAGCGAATAAGTAAGAATGAACTGAAAATATTAATAGCCCATGAAATTATATTTGATTTGTTGAAAGATAAATTCTCAAGGGGATTAGTAGAAAGAGAAATCTATCAAATTCTGTCAAATGGGAAAAAAAATGATCCGAATTTCTTCATTATAAAAGAATTGAATAAATTTTTTACAGAGGAAGAAATTTCAAATGCTCAAAATGCAATTAAACAGACCATAGAGGATCTTCTAGAAGAAAAATATCCCATTATGAGACTTGATTGAAGTCTAAATTGAGATACTACGTAGAGGAAAAAGAGATATGTCAGATATTCAACAATTAGAACAAGAAATCCTTCAGAACGCACAAAATAATGCAGAAAATATCCTAAAAGAAGCAAAGAAAGAAGCTGATGAAATATTAAGCCAAGCGAAAAGTAAAAATAAAGAGCTAAAGCAAAAGATGGAGAAAGAACATCTCGAAAGACAAGAAATCGAAGTACAGCGGGAACTTTCACGAATTAGGATCAAGAATAAAATTGAAATCGAGAATCTAAAAGAATCTCTTGTACAAGAGATATTTGATGATAGCATAAATAAAATCAAACAGATGCGCGAACAAAAAGATAAGAGATACCTGAATGCTCTTTCTGATCTTATAGTTTTAAGTGGAACGATCTTAGAAGGTGGAGAAATGAGTATCACTTTACACCCTAGTGATGCACAAACCATCGAAAAAAATTCCTTGGAAGCTGAAATCGCAAAAAAAACTGGAACCAGCACCAAAATCAATGTATCTTCCAAGGAGCAAGATCTTATAAATGGCGGTGTGATTTTGCAAAAAGGATCTTTAATTGTTAATAACACTTTTAATGCTATTTTTGATCGGAGAAAAGAAGCAATAAGAAATAAATTGAATTCTGTCATTTTCAACAAGGGGAGTTAAGGAGAATAAAAGTGCATAAAAGATATAGACAGTATCAAAAAAAGAAAATTTCAGTCTTAACGACACAAAAAGATTCCCTTCATAGAGTATATGGATCGGTACGCCCCATGATACGTAAAATCATTCGACCAAGCATCATCGTGTTTGTGATAATGCTTTCTTTAGGTATTTTGCCTTCTACCCAGCCCCAGATGATTCAACTGCATATTGCAAAGGCACAATCCACATCTCCATTATTGGAAATTCAACAAGTGAATCTAGAAGTCGAAAAAAACGGTAAATATCAACTTCTGCAAGAATTAGTACTTGACGAACCTACTACAGGTCAAGAAACTTTGATACCCCAGATCATTAATAACTCAAAACTTCGAGTCAATGCTTCCTATTCTACAATTATTGGAAATCCTGAATCGATTGTTATTCATAGTTTTACGGTAAAGGTATACGAAGTTCTGACAGGAGAAGCGGACAACATTACAATTGTTGCGGGATTATCAATCTATAGTCCAGATAATCCTGAAGAATTAATTTTACCTCCGAATTCCTCGAAATCAGAACTTTTGATTATTCCATACCTTGCTTTACCGACATATGGGAATTATAAATTTGTATTTACTGCTCAATATCATGTTTATGGGGGAGAAAGGGTACCTACAGATGTTTACTTTGCTAAAAATATGTCTTTCGAGTTCGTTGAGAGTTTACCCGAGCCTCCATATATCTTATACTTCCTTTTTTACAGTGTGCTACTTATTTTAATTGCATTTGTCACCTTAGGAGTATATGGTACTCGTAAAGATAAGGATTTAGAGATATAATAATTTATTCTTGAATCTTGACCTCAAAACCCAAAACTGGCGAATCTAAATATTTTTGATTATAATCAGCGATTCTCATATTAATTAGCTGTAAAAATATTCGATTTGTATTATTTGTAACAAGTGAAAAAACAGCCAATGTCCCAGAATCTAATGATTCATGAAAGTATTCCCTTTTTTCAACAAAATCTTGTGTATGACTCGTGGATGCATTATAAATCTTGACATTGTAAGTAACTCGGAAGAATTGAGGGTGAGGCATTTTTAAAACGAGTTTTAAGAGGAAAGGTTCGTTCAGATGGGCATGCGATGGGCCATCTAATGATAACGAAATGTCTTTCCACGATACTGTGTGTTTGGCTGTTAATGCCGGTAATATCTCAGGTATCTCGAATAATTCTTGTGTGAGTTGCTCATGAACAGAAAGAAAGTCAAATTCTTCATTAAATAGAAAATCAACGGTATATGGACGAGATGTGTAAGAATCTACTCTGTAGATATTGAAACCTGGTGATTGAGAGTTAATCTTAGTGGGATCTAATACAAGTCCAAAGGATTGGGAATGCATACTCTGATATGTTCGCTGGGTTTCTATATCTGTACCTGAAAAAAACAAGCCTAAACCAGGATGAGTGTGAGCCCAACCTACGATTACCTCTCCTTGGTCAATTCGTTCAAAAGAAATTAAAGAAAAAACCTTTTCATAATCACTTATATCTACAAAGACAGATGAACCGGAACCAATGGGGATAATATCAGTTACAATTATCGATTCATCGTTAATTCGACCCAAGATTAATCCAATACACTCTCTCCAATAACGTGACCTTTCTAGAGGATTAGCATTCTCGAGTGCGAACTTTAGAAATTTTTTGTAGACTTCCTTTGGAATTTGGATCATATAGGCATCTCAATGCTAGGAAAGAATTTTAATTGCGTGAATAAGGATTCCAGAGTAAACAATTGAACGGAATTTAGGCCGCATTATATGTTTTTTTGGGTTAACATTGAAATCTCTACGAGTAATCTCAAATACTTGCTGTAATTCTAAAGCCAAATTTTGATTGATTTTCTCAACAGTTTGTTCTACTTGTCCCCAATTAGGTACAAAGCAGATAAAATGCCCACCACCAATTAAAGTCGGAGCAATGGAATCAATTGCCTCAAAAGGGGTTGAAAAATCTAAAAAAAATGCATCAAGAAGTGGAACATTGAAAGATTCCCGAATATCTTGAACTTGGAATGTAATGTTGTTCTGCAATCCAGTCATTTGGATATTTTGCTCCGCGTTACGTAGATGTTTCTCGTTTATATCAAAAGAGTATACGTGTCCATCAGGAGCTATTGCCCAAGCAAGAAATGTAGTTAAGGCCCCTGATCCAGTACCTGCTTCCCCAACGTTCATACCATTACCTACTCCTGCTACGCTACAAGCTACAGCACAATCGTCAGCATACAATATTTGTGTTTTTAAGGTAAAAGAACGGAGGAAGTCTCTAGGTGAAGGTTTCAACAGCATTATTTGCCCCTTCGTTACTGAAATCACCTGTCCATACTTCAATCCGATAATCTTGTCATGATCTATTCGGCCAAGATGGGTTGATTTTTCTCCCTCGTTCTCTAGCCTGAAAATCCAAGATTTTGGTTTCCTTTCTGTGATTTCAACTGCTCTGACAATGGACCCTTCTTTGAGCATTTTATCCACTTCATGCTAAATTGGTAAAAATTGTGGGAGGTGATTTAAGATTGATAATTGGAATAAATCGAATTAAACCAGTGTGGGTGTTTTCCAAGTCTTGCTCTTTTAGAAATTGAAGAAATGTAATTTGGTTAACAGATTTTTGTAAATCATATCGGACTAATGATTGCCCTTCTTCTTCAAGCTCAGACTCTGTAGTAATGAAAAAGAGTACAGGTAATGCTCGGTAATCGAAATATCCAGGAAAAATAGCAAAAGAACTGTAAAAATATTTTTCTCCCTTTACATTCCATTTAAAAATGGTAGAAGGTCTATCTGGACTAGAACTTGTAATTAAGCGTACAAGATCTACAAAGCTCGATAATTCGATTCCATAGGCACTCGGTAATTCCATTAATCTAACCCTCGCTAAGTGGTTTTCTTCAACCCAAAGAAGTTAAGTAATTGCTCTATCTCTTCCTCTGAGTCAATTATTCGTTTGTTGAATCCACGTCGATATTCTTTCTCATTTAAAGTATCAATCATTATACTTACATTTCTTTTTCGAACAGGTGATAAATGCTGATCATATAAAACGAAAAGAGTTTTCTTCTCGAGATCAGCAACGACGTAGGCATCCGATGGGATCATAACTGGGTCTATATGTTCTATCAATTTGTCTTTAGATACACGATAAATTCGTATAGGATTTGTGCTAATTAAAGAAGTTAAGCGGGAATCTATTTCTTTCATTTTATCTTGAACAAAGTCCTCCTCTGTCTTGAATATATCAGGAGTAACATTCGATAGATATGAGAGAATAAGACCATGTGCATGTGATATAATACGTTTAAGTTGTCTCTTGAAAATTACACAGATAACTGAAGGCCTCTTATTCAGACGAGAATCTGTTGTAAACGTTGCATTAACAAAGAATACATAAGCTAAACAAAGAAATTCTTCATTTGAAGGAACAGGTAACGGTCCAAAGATCTCTCCACTAATTTCTTCCCCGATTAGTGTCATTATACGGATTGACAGATTGAAGGCTTGATCTTCTGATACATGTTTTTCGGCGGAGTTGAAGATCACTTGAGGTCCTGAATCGGTGAAATTGCTTATTATTATTCCGACTACTGGACTCTCTGTTTTTACGGTCATCTTGAATCACCGTTGATTAAATATTAGGATTCTCACTTAAAAATACAGCTAGACAATATCCTCAATCATCAGACCAATTCATATTTACTAAGGAATTACGCCCGTTTGGGTTGCCAGAGTCTTTGCTGCTTTTTTTGATAATCCTGTTTCGCCTAGAATCGTATAAATTGAATCCACCTTATGAGCCTTTCGCAATGCGCTTATGATTGATTGTGAATCTACTTCTTCTTCTAAATCTTCTATGTTTGTAGGACAACCCGCTGATTCTAATATCTTTATAATTTGTGCATAATCTTGACCCTGTAATTTTGCCATTAGAATAGTTCCAAGGGCGACTCGCTCTCCATGAAGAATGTCAATTCCTGGTGTTTCTGAATGTAAAGCTTGAGAAAATAAATGTTCTGAACCATACCCTACTCTTATATCATTAGAAGTTCCCATAAGGACTCCTGCGATAAGCAAAGCTTTCAATACCACTTTTATTGCATGTTCTTGATCTAATAATGCTTCTGAAACTTGATGTTGAAATAAGGAATCTGCACTTTGTAAAACTCCCCCAACAAATCTTGAGAATTTAACAGATTTTATCCTATGAGCATACCTCCAATCCCAGATAGCAGTCATTTTTCCAACGGTGTCACCAACCCCTGCCGCTAAATATCTAGGTAAGTCAGGATGTTGGATAATTTTATCAATATCTGCAACGATAGCAACTGGAGGCCGACTTTCTCCGATATATGTCTCTGTAGGATCATTTAAAAAGATAAAAGGAGAAGCTATTCCATCATGAGAGGTTGTGGTCGGTACAGAGATCAATTCTGTCTTTTGGTTGGCCTTAAATGAACAATATTTTCCAACATCAATTACTTTTCCTCCTCCCGCACAAATCATGATATTAGATCCAGTATCCTTCACTCTATCTTGATAGGTTATGGCTGCTTCAAGGGAAGCCTCTTCCACAATCAAGGTGTCAAAGGGGATATCCTTATCGTCTAAAATTGCATAGACTTCCTCCCCTACAATCTGACGTGTTTTGGTACCTGAAAGAACCATCACTTTAGGTTTGAATCTCAAAGAATCAATTATTTGCGGGATTTTATCAAGAATTGAATTTCCAATAATGATAGATCTTGGTACGATCGATTCTAGAATCTCTGATCCCGACATTGTGAATCTATCCCTTAATCTTACCTTTATAAGATTAATGACGCAATCCTTAAAAACTCCTGTGTGCGGGGGAGAGAACAGAGGAATTTAAAGCGAAGAATCACATTTCTCTTCGGGGAATTATGCTAAATCTTGTAATGGTTTCTTGTATCCATTCTAATATCTCCTAAATTTGTATCTTACTTATAAGGTATTAAATTAATGCTGGATCGGATTATACTCTTCAATTATAATATTGAGCAAAAAAAGAAAATATGTAATTCCCTTTTCCCTTATTATATTAAGGCTCCCCCAATCATTCAGAATATTACCGAAAAATATGAGGACAGGTATAATTTAACCCTCTTATGCTAAGAAATTTAATTTCTAAATTATCAACCAAACTTAGAAATTTAGATATTTTACTTGTAACAGGCTGAATCTTTATTCAAGAGAGGATAATTAAATTAATCTTTACAGTATTGGGCAAAACTACGGATAAAAACCGCAAAGAAACAATTTAAAGGATAGAAACATGAATGGACAATAAACATCCCATGTACAGTCGTGAATCAGCCATTGATCATTTAAAAGCTGATTTGATTAATGCTCTTCCCCCAAATGCACAAATATCTAATGTTGAATTCGAAGGACCATTTGTTGTACTCTATTCTTTGAATCCGACAGTACTTATGGAAAATGGGGATGTCGTCAAAAGCTTAGCTAAGACTCTTCGTAAACGTATAGTTATACGTTCTGATGTGTCTGTGAGAAGAGAAAAAGAAGAAGCTAAGGCCAGAATCCGTGAAATCGTACCAGAAAATGCTGAAATAACAAACATCATCTTCGATGATGAATTGGGAGAAGTTGTAATTGAGGCAAAGAAACCAGGCGCTGTAATAGGGAGAAGTGGAACAACTCTTCGTGAAATTGCCAGAGAGATATCTTGGAGACCTAAAGTAGTTAGATCTCCTCCTATTCAATCACAACTTATTAACACTATTCGCTACACTCTTACTAAGGATTCAGATAAACGTAAAAATGCTTTACTTAATATTGGTAAACGTATACACCGTCCACGCGTAATTAGAGATAATTTTATCCGTTTGACAGGTTTAGGAGGTTTCTCAGAGGTAGGACGATCGTGTATGCTCTTGGAAACCGCAGAAACAAAAATTTTAATTGATACTGGTTTAAATGTGGGTGCCCGGGATCCCGGAGAAATGTTTCCTTATTTCAGTGCACCTGAATTCGACATAGCTCAATTGGATGCTGTTGTTATAACACATGCACATCTAGATCACAGTGGATTGGTTCCGTACCTGTATAAATGGGGATATCGTGGGCCTGTTTATGTGAATGATGCAACACTCTCCTTAATGACTCTATTACAAAAGGATTACATTGAAGTGGCTGAAAGAGAAAATAAACTTGTTCCATATAGTCAGAAAAACATAAGGGACATGATTCTACACACAATAACAAGAAGATATGGAGAAGTAACGGATCTCAGTGATGATGTTAGATTAACAATGACACCTGCAGGACATATTTTGGGATCGTCCATCTTACATCTTCATATCGGGGATGGGAAGTATAATCTTGCAGTTGCGAATGACTTCAAAGGAAAACGGTCACGATTACTAGACCGTGCAAATACTCGATTTCCACGATTAGAGACAATAATTATGGAATCAACTTATGGAGGGCCTCGTGATGTTATGCCTCGAAGAGAAGATGCGGAAATACAGCTCGTAAAAATAATAAATCAAACAATAAGACGTGGTGGAAAGGTTCTTATTCCAACCTTAGCTGTAGGGAGAGCACAAGAACTCATGATTGTATTAGCTCATTATTATAAACGTAGACAGCTAGTAAAGGTTCCTATTTATTTGGATGGACTTATTGCAGAAGCAGTAGCTATCCATTCATGTCATCCTGAATATTTATCTTCATATTTACAAGACCAGATATTCAATGAGGGTCAAAATCCCTTCCTAGCAGAAATCTTCCATCCTGTAAAACAAAACGAAAGAACTGGACTCCTACGAGGTGAACCTGCCGTAATTTTAGCCACTTCTGGGATGTTAACAGGAGGGAATTCAGTAGATTATTTCAAAAGAATGGCTGAAGATGCACGAAACTCCATAGTGTTTGTCAGTTATCAAGCTGAAGGAACATTGGGTCGACGTATTGCCTCTGGAGTGAAAGAAATTCGTAGCATTGAAGATGGAAGGATGAAGATGATGAGAGTTAATATGGATATCCACCAAATTGATGGTTTTAGTGGTCATTCAGATAGAGGAGAAATTATGAATTTCTTCCGTGAATTGAATCCTAAACCAGAACAAGTAATCTTGATGCATGGTCTTAGAAATAAATCCCAATCGTTGGCTCAATCTCTTTCTAAAAGATATCATGTCAAGGTAAAGGTACCTTATAATCTTGAAACTTTACGATTCAAATAGTTTGAAACATTAGAGAGTGAAAATGTCATTTAGAAAAGAATTGGGGTCGAAACAAAGAAAAAACATTATTTCTGCGATCATAGCACCTGGAATTTCACCAAACGTGTTGAAGAATAATGTTCAGTTTGTTTTGCACGATGAGAATAAATTAATGAACTATTTATTCGACAAAGAACAGCAAATTTCTTTTTTTTCTTTTGAAAATATGTATCTGCCTACCTTGAAATTTATTCGTAAGCATGCAGAACTTGACTTCCCTTCTGTACAGGTCGATGAAGGGGCTGTGAAATTTGTGATTAATGGTGCGGATATATTTTCACAAGGAATAGTGAAATTTAACAAAGATTTTTCTGAAAATACCATTGTTACAATCACCAATCCACAGGATTCTGTATTAAGTATAGGAAAATGCCTGTTTTCTTCTAGAGACCTTTTAACCGCGAAAGGAAAAAGCATTATCAATCTCCATTATCTAGGAGATAAAATTTGGGAAGAAGACGTATGAGAATGTTCGTTAATTAACGAAAAAATGGCTGACATTTTCTAATAACAGATAAATATTCTCAATATTTCTCTTGACGCGGATTACTTTCTCAATGATTTAACGGAAAGGTCGC
Source organism: Candidatus Heimdallarchaeota archaeon (assembly GCA_019057635.1). GTDB lineage: Archaea > Asgardarchaeota > Heimdallarchaeia > Hodarchaeales > Hodarchaeaceae > Hodarchaeum. Next base: position 22,504 of record DXJL01000101.1, on the reverse strand, counting down.
ATTTACATGTCTTACAAGGTTTTACCAGAGTTTAAATATTTACCAGAACATGATTGGGCAAAGCGTGACGGAGAATACGTGTTAGTAGGAGTAACAGATTTTGCTCAAAAAACACTTAAAGATGTAGTCTATATTGAACTACCTGAAATAGGAGAGACATTTAATTTCAAAGATGTAATAGGGTCGATTGAAAGTGTAAAAGCTGTCTCTGATTTACTCTGTCCAATAAGTGGTGAAATAATTGAGATTAATGAAGCAGTGGTAGATGCTCCCGAAAAGGTTAATCAAGATCCATATTCAGCATGGCTTGTAAAAATAAAACCATCGGATCTGGAAACTGATTGGAGTAAATTGATGACCCCCGAAGAATATACCATCCAAATTTCTGAAGATTAAATGAACAATCCCTCTACATTCTGTATTATTAGATGAATTCTCTTGGTTATCCCCAGAACAAATATTTATTTCATTGGAATGGGACTTAGTGGACTAAAGAGCTGCTCATTGCAAGTTCTTGAAATCCTCAAAATAGCGGATATTATTTTTGTGGAAACATACACAAATTTCATATCTGAAGATAAACCTGAGTTTTGGAACGAAATAAAACAAAAATTAGAACCTCTATCAAGAAAGGACTTAGAGGAAAATGACCATCTATTCTTAGAAAAAATTGAGGGAAAAATAATTGCCCTTCTCATACCTGGAGATCCGTTCATCGCAACAACTCACAATTCTATACGGGTGGCTGCCACAAAAAAAGGGTACAAATGCAAGTTAATTCATAATTCCTCAATAATTTCAGCTGCTTCGTCTATTTCTGGACTATCCTCATACAGTTTTGGTCGAACTGTAACCTGTCCCTTTCGAAATAATAAAAGTGAGTTCCCTTACAGGATAATACAACAGAATAAATCTATTAATGCTCACACATTAGTTCTTCTTGATATAAATTTAGTAGATGATGAATTTTTATCAGTAGATGAAGCTATTTCAATTTTATCAGATCTTGAGACGGAAATTCACGAAAATGTATTTAAAAAATCTAGTATAGTAATTGGCTTAGCTAAAATTGGGTATAATGATGAATTCATCAATGCTGGTTCAATGGACAAAGTTGCTAATTCGTTTAACTGGAGAAAAATTGGCCCTCCTCAAGCATTAATCGTCTGTGCAGATGCTTTTCATTTTGCTGAGAAAGAAGCGCTTTCAGTTTTATGGGGAGTAAATACACAAAAATAACTTCAATGAGGTACGTAATCAAATTCGAATACCAGTATCATTCTTTGATTGAATAAATCAGTATGAAGGTGAAAATATATTGAATAACGGAACAGAAGAAGGAACCTTGTTTCAATCCTTATTAAAAGAGTTTTTAAGAGTAGCTTACTTGTTAACTATTAATAATGATTCATTTACTGTTGAAGACTTCTCATCTAAACTTGATCGCACTATAGAGGAGGGAAAAGCATTAATTTCAGTTTTAACTAGCATGAATCTAATTAAAAGATTAGTAAATCCTCCAGACCATTTTAAGATTACTCAAGGGGGGAAAAATAACTTGAAAATTGTTTTAACTGGAGGTGTGTTTGATATAATACATATGGGGCATATAAAAACCTTAAAAGCGGCCAAAGAGGGAGGAAATATTCTTATAGTAGTTGTTGCTTCTGATAAAATGGTTGAATCGACGAAAGGAAGACTACCTTTGAATTCACAAGCTAATAGAATGAAAATTTTGAAAGAATTAACAATCGTAGATGTTACAGCTGAAGGAAGCCCTGATCCATCAAAATTTTTGGAAACTGTTGTTGAATATGAACCCAATGTGATTGTTCTAGGTTATGATCAATCTTCAACCGAAAAAATGCTAATAGACCAATTAGAGAAGGTTGATCTTAACAACATTGAAATTAAAAAATTGAATGCACAGGTTCCGAATGAAAAATCTTCTTTAAAAATTAAGAATTTAGATCAGTACTCGTTCGAATAACGAGTGAGGATCATTTCGTGAATTGTCCTTACTCGAGAATTACCTCGAGTTCGTCACCATCTTTAACTCCATATTTCTTCTTTATTGACACGGGTGAAATTAATTCAATTTGGTTTGAATGATGTGTACGTTCTGGACGAACTATTGCGGCAGGGATTTTTTCATCATTCAGCAAGATAAATGTTGGCCATATGAAAACTTTACCAAAAACACGATCTCCATCCTTAAAACCTGAAATGAATTTGGCAGGTAATCTTAATACACGTTCAAAATTACGTATCGTAACTTCATCTAGTATCTGCAAATTCAAAGTTCCTGGGAATGGAGTAAAGTCTAGAACCATTGAAAATTGGTCCTGATAGGCTTTTTGCCCCATGTAATATGCTCCTTCAGCCATTCCCGTAATGACTTTTCCTCGAAGAACTATTTTTTCTGAAATCACTCTTCCACTGGTTGTAAGAATCATCCATAAATCTGTAAATATCTGTTCCAAATTGGCAATACCTTCAGGTGTAATCTTTATGGAATTTCCCCTTTGTGAGTAGTTCCTCACAATTAAATCCATATTTTCCATTTCCACAAGTTTTCGCGAGGTTGATTGTTGAGATATTCCGATAGAATTACCCAATTCAGAAGTAGTGCATGTAACAAGTCGTCTACCTCCACCCATCTTTCCTAATGTAATAAGTATATCTAAGTAATTAAACAGGGAATTTTTAGGTTTTTTTGGAGTAGTTTTCATAGTCAATAAGCTCCTATGGATAATTATAGCCATTTACAATATATTTAAATTACTACTTGATTTTGGGTAGATAGTGTAATTATCTAGAGATTTTCCGAACGCGGATATTAGAGGCCAAAAATATCTTCAGTTTAGATATTGTATAGGAATATACCTAGAATTTTTATAATTACTGTTAAAATGAATTATACTGTATTAAAAGGGCGCATAGCTCAGCAAGGTAGAGCGGCTGGCTCTTAAAAAAGGATTCAGTAAATATACTATTTGTAGCATAAGTATTCACGAATCCTATTAGAGAAACCAGTTGGTCGGGGGTTCAAGTCCCTCTGCGCCCGTTAAAATTAATTTATTTACTGAAATCAACTATAATTTCAATTATACTTGATTAATTTTTCTCGATGTAGATAGACAATTTTCATTTGGGGCGAAGCTCATTAAATACAGGTGTTGAAGATCATACGAGATATAAACTCTTCTATTGGAGTTAAACTTCCCCGTATTCAAGCAGAAGAGGCTCGTCTCCGATTAATAAAGGCAGGGATTTTGTTAAAAACTAAAAAGATAATCAAAAATCGAGATTTCGTTTATTTACCAATTTCTGATTCAGCTAGCATTATTGATATTCTAGAAGATCTTGAATATCAACTTGAATATCAGGTCTTTCCTGATGAACTGTTAAAACCTTCAATTATTGATTCATTAAAGCTAGAATTTCCTGATGAACCATGGGAGGAGATTTCAATTAAATTCGATCAAATTGGTGAGATTGGGCTATTACGATTAGACAGTGAGCTGACCTCGAAGGCTTTTCGATTGAAAGCAGGAGCAAAAATATTGAACGCTTACCCCAAAATTAACTCTGTATTGAACAAATTGGATATTACGGAAGGAATAAAGCGAATTTTTCCTGTAGAATTTCTCGCTGGGGAAGAAAAATACGAGAGCTGGCATAAAGAGTATGGCGTTCTTATAAAAGTTGATTTAAAGAATGCATATTTTAACCCACGGCTTGCAGAGGAACATAGGCGACTTTCTTTAGAAGTTACTAATGGCGAACGAATTTTGGATTTATTTACTGGAGTAGGCCCCTTCTCCCTCCATTGTGCTAAAGAACAACATTGCGAAGTAATAGCAGTTGATATTAACCCCTATGCAATAAAAAACCTGAATGCTAGTATTAAACGGAATAAACTCAAAGGTTCTATTATTCCGATTATTGGAGATGCTGGAAAAGTTTTTCGTAGTAACAAATATTTTGATAGAATAATAATCAATTTACCTAATCACTCAATCAATTATCTTGTATATGCATCAAAACTTGTGAAAAATGGTGGAATCATTACATTTTACCAGTTTGTTGAAAAAAGTATTCAACCCCCACAATCTCTCGTCTCCATAATAGCTGAAAAGCTTAAGAATGTCTGCACGTATGACATTCTTACAAATCGTGTTGGACGAGAAGTCTCACCGTCTCGAATTCAAGTAAATGTTGACCTTCGTATCTATAACGAAAAATAAACAATATTAGAAAAGCAGGAGTATTAAATCGAGTGTCGACTCTTCACCAAGCTAAAGATCGTTTGATTCAAAACTATAAAGCAAGAGGACTTGTAAAAGACGAGTTAGCGTTCAGAGCTTTTAAAGAAGTACCAAGAGAGATGTTTCTTCCAGAAAATTCTCGATCTTCAGCATATTCGGATCATCCATTACCATTAATGAATACCGGACAGACGATCTCAGCCCCGCATATGACTATTATGATTTTGGAATATTTAGAACTCACTCCAGGTTTAAAAGTGCTAGAAGTTGGTGCTGGTTCAGGGTATCAAGCTGTATTGATTGCAGCAGCAATTACATCATCTGATGAAGTCGGACATGTTTATTCTCTAGAAATTGTACCTGAACTTGTTAACTATGCTCGAAAGAATATAGAAGAAACAGGATATGATGACCGTGTAACGGTAATCTCAGGAGATGGTACGCTAGGCTATGAAGATGCTTCCCCTTATGATCGAATCATTCTCACCGCGGCCGGACCAGAATTACCACCCCCGTTATTCGAACAGCTTGAAATAGGAGGGCTGTTAGTAATGCCAGTCGGAACACCAAGAATGTGGCAAGTTATGACCAAATTTCGAAAAACTACTGAAACAGATTTTTCTCAAGAAGTATTATCTTCAGTTGCCTTCGTACCTCTAAGAGGACAATATGGAATCTAACCACTGAAAAATTTGTCAAGTGTACTTTGATTCGCAATCCGTTGAAGGGATTTTATCTGTCTCTGAATACGTTCCGGTTTAAAACCACGCTCCTCAACTAAGAATTTTTGTACTCTTGCAGGTCGAGGATTAGAAAAAGTGATCTCAGCGTTCTCATTCACTTCAGGAGATCGGAAATATTTGAGCAGCACTTCGAGTGGATAAGGAAATATCTCTTCTAGATCATATTTTGCATCGAGATAAGATAATAAAAAGTCTAAAGATGGATACTTTTGTACCAGTTTCAGAGCGGTTTTAGGGCCAATTCCTCTAATCCCTTTTGGATTATAATCCGTACCAATAAGTAGTCCAAGAAGAATTAACTGGTCTCTGTCCTTAAGCTGCATTTCAGCTAGTAATTGTTTTAACTGAATTCTTTCAGTTTCCACATCAACAAAACGTTGTTGATTTGGGAGTTTTCGTCTTTGAGTTACCCCAAGGTTTCGGATAACAATTGGACATCCAAATAGGAAAGAGTCATAATCTTGAGATGCCATTGCGGTAATAATCCCTTGTTGTGTCAGTATTGCCCCCTGCGCCTCGGCTTCCGAGGGGGCCTGTACAATCGGGATTCCTAAATAGCGAAGAAGAGTCTTGGTATCATCTAAAATCTCAGGAGTTATTCGTGATGTTGCTTGTGCATATTTAGCTGCCTCCTCCATATCACCAGCAGCTATCGCAATCTCCCACTTGTCTTCAGCATTCTTCTTCCTTTCTTTTCTGGAAATAATTTCTGATTTCTTAAATTCAGGGGGCTTACCATCAAATATAAATATCGGATGAATATCATGGACGAGAAAATAAGCAAGTCTGGGAAATAAACCCAATAAATGGCTAGTAACATGACCATTCGAATCTGTGAAGTAACCTCCACCAGTTGATTTATCTCTAATTCTTGCTAAAAAAGCATATATAGTATTATAAGCGTCAAATCCAATTTTATTGCCAGACAATGCATTTATTGTAATAATTTGACGACTATTACTGAATAACTTCCCAATTTGTGTACCCATGATACCTCAAAAATATGAGAGAATTTTGAATTAAAAAGACTTCTCAAAAATATTAAATAAATTTAAAATTACCTTACATCTGAGTAGCTTTTCGTCTGGGCCGGTGGTCTAGCCCGGTTATGACGCCACCCTTACAAGGTGGAAGTCGGCAGTTCAAATCTGCTCCGGCCCATTCTCTCAATATAAAATATGAGGTAATATAGATGGCTGGTGAACTTTTACATCTCATTCGTGACGCGGAAAAGAAAGCTGAAAAAATTGAACAAGAAGCAACCGTTGAATCAAAGGCTGTTCTAACCCGTGCTAAAGAGACAGCAAAACGATTATTACAAGACTCAACTACAACAAAACAAATGGATGATGCGAATATACAATCTGAAATTCAGAATCAAATTACTGACCAAAAAGAACAACTTACGTCTAAATTTCAAGAGAAAGAAGAAGATCTAAAAGAAAATGCAGTAAAAAACAGACAGGAAGCTGTTGAAACGGTCCTAAAAATGGTTCTTGAGAGCTAAGAAGTGAAAATCAATGAATCTTGCAGCTGTTGGTAATCCAGAGACCTGTTCTTGGCTAAAACTCGCAGGAGTAGGAGAAATTTATCCTATTGAAGATGAGGCAAAAATTGATACATTGTCAATTCTCACTAATTTATGGCAGCGGGAAGACGTAAGTATTATTCTGATCACTTCAGATGTCGCAGAGAAATATCATCAGCCTATTAGTAATTATATGGCAAAGAACTTATATCCAGTTATTCTGGAAATTCCATCACAGGTAAAAGGAACAAAGGATCCCGTAGCGGAATTAATTCGACAGGCAGTTGGTATCAAATTAGAATTTTAATATAGATGCGGGGGTTTCCCAGCCAGGTCAAAGGCATCAAATTGAAATTTCGATGATGTGCTATCATTGAAAGCCGACTAAAGGAGCTGGACTTAGGATCCAGTCGCATAGGCGTTCGTGAGTTCAAATCTCACCCCCCGCATTTTTAACATTTAATTCCAGTGATTTATTATGGAAGAATTACAAACAATATTTGAAGAAATTAGTGAGGAGTTAACCAAAGCTAATTCTGTTCGTGAAAAAATTTTGATACTCTCTCGAAAGGCAATTCAGAAATCATCAATTGCAATAAAGCATTTACACCGTGCTGAATTCCAAGAAGCTGACAAATTAATAATGGAAAACAAAGCGTTGATTATTGAGATTAATGAACTGTCTAATCAGATGGAACAGGTTCGCTTTGGCATGATTTTATCATGTAATCAAGAATACGCCGAAGCTGTTTTCCTTCAATCTTTTTTGACCCATACCCCTTTTCCTACCTTTACTGATCTACAGATTCCTTATTTAGGTTATATTCATGGAATTCCAGATTTTGTAGGAGAATTACGTAGAGTTATTCTCGATACTTTGAGGAAGGAGGATAATATTGAGATTGCGGTGAATGCTTTAGATTTGATGGATGATTTATACACCTTATTACTCACAATTGATTTTCCAGATAGTTTAACATATAATCTTCGCAAAAAAACTGATTTTGTACGGAATCTTACAGAAAGAACTCGTGGAGACGTCACGTTAGCATTGAATCGTCTCCAATTAGTAGAAACTTTCAAAGAAATCCTTGAACATAAATCAACTAGAGAAAACCAAGATTGATAAATATTTTCAGAAGATAAGACAAATCTGGGGTAGGTTTAATTTTTTTTCTGCTTTTTCAACATTCGATAGCTTATGATTGGATCTCTTGCAGCCTTAACATCATCAATTCTTCCAACAGATGTATTTATTGGGGCATTTTGTATGTCTTCTTTTTTTCCTGAATATGCCAGTTTAGAAATGTTTCTAATTACCTGTATAAAGTCATCAATGATTTCTTTAGGTTCAGTCTCCGTTGGTTCTATCATAAGTGCCTCAGGAACAATTAATGGAAAATACACTGTAGGTGGGTGAAGACCATTATCAAGAAGATATTTTGAGATGTCTAGGGCCGAAATCTCTGTTTCTTTGTACAATTTTTTTGCTGAAAGGACGAATTCGTGCATACACGAAGAATTCTCACCATAAGGCACAGAAAATCCGTCAATTCGGGCACATTGAGCTTTCATATAGTTTGCATTAAGATTAGCCATTTCAGAAACTCGAGTTAAACCAGTTTGACCTAACCTGAGAATATAGGTGTAAGCTCGCAGCAGGATTGAGAAATTTCCAAAATAGCTTCTAACTTTGCCAATTGTTTGTTTATGGTTATAATTCAAATAATAAAAATCACTTGTAGAATTGTAAGCAACCGATGGTACAGGTAAGAATGGTATTAGATGTGATACTACTCCTACTGGACCAGCACCAGGGCCTCCACCTCCATGAGGTGTGGCGAAAGTCTTATGAATATTAAAATGTACAATATCAAATCCCATATCACCTGGTCGAACTTTACCCATGATAGCGTTGAAATTAGCACCATCATAATACATTAATCCATCCACATCATGGATGATGTCAGTTATTTCCTTAATATTTGGTTCAAAAATTCCTAGAGTGTTTGGATTAGTTAACATCATACCTGCTGTCTTATTTGTGACAGAAGATCTAAGAGCATCAATATCAACGCAGCCATCATTGTTAGATGGTATTACTATGGTTTTGAACCCGCACATTGAAACAGTTGCAGGATTTGTTCCATGAGCACTATCAGGTACGATTATTTCATTTTTAATTGCTAGGTTATTTTGAGATTCATGGTATTTCCTAAGAATCATAATACCCGTATATTCTCCATGAGCACCAGCGGCAGGTTGTAAGGTTACGCCCGCCATTCCTGAAAGCTCCGCTAGCCATTTTGCTAATTCATACATTATTTGTAATGAACCTTGAATTGTATCCTCTGGTTGGTAGGGATGAATATTTTGAGCGTCAATCATGGAAGCTGCAGTATCACAAATTTTCGGATTGTATTTCATGGTACAGCTTCCTAGAGGATAAAAACCAGAGTCTACTCCATAGGTCATTTGAGATAAGCGAGTAAAATGTCGTACTACCTCAAGTTCACTGACTTCAGGAAGATTAGGGGAATTCTCCCTTAATAAATCACTTGAAATCGTACGTTTTGCCTTCTCTAGCACTTTTTCTTCTTCAGATGATAATTCTGGAACCTGATATCCAATTCGTCCAGGAGTTGATTTCTCGAAAATCAGTGTTTTTGGCCATTTACTTTGTTTAAACACTTTATTTCCCTCCATGTGTCCTAAAAAATTCAAGAACTGTGTCAAGAAATAGCTCCATATCTGAGCTCGTTGTCATTTCTGTAACACTTGCTAAATAACTCGATCCCAAAGATGGAAAGTCCTTAATTAAGGAAAGGCCGGGAATTATGTTTCTCGTTCTCATAAATTTAGTGAATGAGTCCATTAGTGAGGGAGAATTCAATGTAAAGACAAATTCTTTAAAAAAGGGACCAGTAAAGTGGGGGGAGCTGATTTCATCAAACATTGAAAGTCGCTCTGCCAAATGGTGAGCTTTTGCTAGAGAAGTTTCAGCCAATGATTTTAATCCATGGGGGCCTATTAAACTCAAATACACAGTTGATGCAAGGGCGCATAAGGCGTTATTTGTGCATATATTGGATGTGGCTCTTTCTCGTCGAATATGCTGCTCACGAGTTTGTAGTGTCATTGTAAAAGCCCTATTGGAAGAATTTATTTCTGTGGTTAATCCAATTATTCTACCTGGCATTGCTCTTACTAATTTTTTATCATTTTTAACGGCAAATAAACCTAATAATGGGCCCCCGAAATTCATTGGAAGGCCTAACGGTTGTCCGTCTCCGATTGCGATATCAGCTCCCAATTCTCCTGGCGATCTCAGTAATCCTAAGGAAATTGGATCAAAACCTATAATGAATAATGAGTTCTGATCATGGGTTAATTCTCCAATCTGGACTATTTCCTCCTCAATCACCCCCCAGAAGTTAGGATTTTCAATGTAAACTCCACTTATCTGATTTCGTTTCAATTCGATAATACTGGTTAACTTTTCTAAATCAGCTTGACCAGTTAGCTTATCACAGGGATACGTTACTATTTTCAATTTAGGGCCGGTAGTATAGGTTATAAGAGTATTCAATCTCTCTGGTTGAATGTATTCTGGAACAAGGAACGTATTTTTTTTCGTTGCACGAGTAGACATTAAAGCAGCTTCACCTAAAGTGGTGGCGAAGTCGTACATTGATGAATTTACGAGGTCTAGCTGGGTTAATTCTGCTATCATTGATTGATATTCCCATAATCCCTGGAGCATACCTTGTGAGACTTCTGGTGCATAAGGTGTATATGAAGTAATAAATTCTGATCTATTCACGATTGAGGGAACTACTGAAGGAATGAAGTGTGGATATATTCCCGCACCTAGAAATGAGATTAAATCGTCTGTAGTTACGTTTTTCTGCAAAACAGATTGAATCTTTCGCAAAGTTTCTTGTTCTGAGTGGGTTTTTGGGAGGTTTAATTTTCCTTCAAAGCGTAATTCCTTGGGTATTATTGAGTAAAGGTCTTCAATCGATGAAACATTCATAGTTTTTAACATAGTCTTAATTTGAGATTCGGTTTGAGGCAGAAATGGGTGAGATAAGTGCTGAATCGAATGCAAAGCAGGTATTACCTCCTGAATTGAGGATCTTTTCATTTTCAGATTAGCTCCTCAGCCAAATTTAAATTATTTGGCAAAAATGATTAAATCAAATTTTTTTCTCATCCTAGGTAAATATTCGTAAAGAGACAAAGTAGGATAGATTCTACTTTTTTTGACTAGAAAATCTTGAATGATTTATGAAATCACTAAATTAGACAACTTTTCTTAAGAATAAAATCACAAATTTCACCTACATCTACTGTTAATGAAACTGGTTATTCCAAGGTTAATATTCGTTAATTTAACGACGGATACGTCTAAGAATAAAAACACTGATTCCGAACATTACAATTGGTAAGAAATAGGCGAAGAATATTAGACTATCATCTGGAGGTGTCAGGTCTGAAGGTAAAGTAGGAAGAGAATTCGATTGGGATGTAACTTGTTCGCCTTTAAGCAGAATATTGACAGAATTTGAAATTACAAATGACGAAAGACCATTTAAAAGTTGAAAATTCACAGTAATCCCTTCCACAGTTATTGTTTTTGTATCAGAACTCGTAACATTGAATTCTAGGCGGATTAAATATATCTCGTCAACTTCTAGTGCACCAACGGTATAGTTCATCTCAGAGGAATCATTTTCCGCTTCCAAGTCTAATTCTGAACTTTTTATGAATTCCAAATCCTCATGAACTTCAAACTGCAAGGAGACATTCAAAATCTCATCAAAGTGAATATTAGTTATTGAAAGACTCATATTAAAGTGATCATTTTGATAAGCAGCCTCAGGACTAGCAACCATGTAAAGTCGAAATGGATAGTAATCATTATCTTGAGGAGTGCTTTTTGATTGTAAAATTGAACCGTTTACAATTAGTATGATAACTATGAAAAATAATAATGCAAGGCGTTGAACTTTCAGGTTCCTAATCATTGAACTTTCACCAAAAATATGTTGAGAGATGATCTATCCTCGTTTTAATTCATTCTAAATAGTCTGAATTGGGAAATATTACAAAAAAAACCGCATATAATTAGATTAAAGTAACTTTCGAGATAATGAACCACACACCTAAATACTCTACATTGCTGAAGATAAGTCTTATTCTCTCATGGTTCCAAAAATTAAACTTTCAGCATTAATAAGCAACCGCGGTTCCTTGTAATGCAAGACGAGTAGCCAATTGGAATAATTCTTCGACATTTTCTCCTTCTAGCGCACTAGTTTCAAAGTAAAAGGCGGAAAATTCTTGTGCAACTCGTTTAGCTTCTTCTGTTGAAACTTCACGTTTGTGAAGATCCATTTTATTCCCTACAAGAATAAAAGGTGTATTTGGACTATGCCGTTTTAATTCTCTAATCCAATGCTTGACATCAAAGAATGAACCCCTATTCTGAACATCAAAAACGATCAATGCAACTCTGGCTCCCATGTAAAAATCACTTCTTATACAACCAAACCTGTGTTGTCCTGCCAAGTCCCATAAGACTAATTTTACTAATGTACCTTTCATCAATGTTTCGTGGACTTCAATATTTAATCCCACTGTCAAGTTATATTGTCCAGGAATGGTTTTAGTTCGAAGATGAGAGCATAGTGATGTTTTTCCTACTCTACCGTCACCTATTAGAATGAGTTTGGTTGCTACATTATCAATGGCCAAAGTTGTATCTCCTATGATTCCCTTAAGTAAAGGTACCAACTTTGAAATTAAAGGAACGATGTCACAATCATATTATGAGTGTTGATTCTCACCATCTTCCCACCTAGTAGAGCTTAAATTTATAGCAAAAAAATTTCTCAAATATAAGGATCACTCGTTGGAACCTGAAAATGCCCATTCTAGAACAGAATTATTCGAGGCCAAGAAATCATTTTTCAGCCTGTCACTTTTTAATCGGATATTCAAGGTGTGATAGATTGCATGGTCACGATTATTCGGTAAAGTTGCGGATGAAGTATCATTCGGAAATTATTGACCAATTTTTTGACTTCAGGGTAGTAAACTCATGGGTAAATCAAATAATCAATGAACTAAATCATAAGATTTTATTACCCGAAAGATCCCCTGGAATAAAAATACAACCAATAAGGAATGGAGAAAACTGGTTAATTTTATTACAAGGAAAGGAGTACTCGTTTCCTCAGAAAGATGTGAAAATTCTCAAGGGTATTGAACAGACGACTTGTGAGCATCTTGCTGAATATATTCATAAATTTATTTCGTCAAAAATGAAAGAAACAGGCAAATATGAAATGGTATCCGAGTTGACAATAATTCTGAGTGAAACAGTTGGAAATGAGGTTTCTTATTCCTCTAAAATCATCTAAAACGAAAAAATTAGTCCCATCGTTTTCCTGTGATGATTAAATATAATAAACCAAGAATCCCAATTATTAGAAAGCCCCCTAGTAGCACTACTAACCCGAGTCCGATTAGTGATAGTAGAATTGTTACTATATCCATTTTACTGTCCCCTTCAAAAGATGAAACGACAAAAATGTCTTTCTGGATAATCCTAATTTCTCCCGGTATAAAAAAGTTACTGATGAAGAAGTCCGCAGAGTTTAAACTGATGAAAAGTGCTGTTACAATAATTTCCTTGTAAGAAGACAATTTATCGAATAGTTTCTAGGTAACGGTTCCATCAGTGATGTGATCACAAATGAATAGTTAGATTGGCGGATCTTCATATTTTATGAGTTCTGCTACGATATATTTTTCGAGTCGATCTCGATCACCGATTGCAATAATATATTCTGATTTCATATCTAATTCTAAGTTTGTAGGCCTAATTTTTACTATCCATTGATCATAAGGTGCATTATTTATTAATTGAGGATCATCAAAAACTTCGGAATTGGTTTCAACAATGGATCCAGATACAGGAAAACGTAATTGTCCAATAAATTTGTTTGTTTCAACGGTACCAAAAGCTTTTCCTTGGGAATAAGTTTTACCTGCAGGACGAGTTCGAATATGAAGAATAGGACCTTGAGATTGTCCGAAATCGTCAAAACCTACGTTTAATAATTCGCCATCGATTTTCAACCATATATGGCCTGGTTCCTGTGTAAAATAATATCTATCTAAAGGGAAATGGTAAGTTTTCTTTTCAGTGGTTATTTCTAATGAATTACTTCCCAAATTTGTCACCGATTACAACTATTTACCCGGATAATTAGATATTATTTAAGTATTCGCTGTTTTATGTCGTTGGATTGCTCTTTAGATTTTTATGTACGAAAATTTAGTGATATCTTTATTTTTAATGCTTTTGAAATTGTGTTTTTTGATATTACAAAAAAAATGAATTAATAAATAGATTCCCCTTTTATCGGTTGAGAGATGAGTTATCAAGATAATTCTAGTTAGATACTTTCTGGATAGACGAATCCAAGAAGTTCTTCAACAAAATTCTCAACAGTTTCTACCATTCGTTCTTGTTTATCATTATAATCCACTTGTAAAAGTCCATGTGAATGCCAAGTTAATCTAGCTGAGATTGATCGAAATACCATAACCGTTGGGGTTGAGGCTAAAGTTCGGTAAGAATTCTGTTCTAAACCTTTTTTTATGTTCTCTAGTGAGAATGGTTTACTTAGATTAAAGGAAATGTACCATCGGTATGGATTATTGTCACAAATTTTGACTGAAAATACGAATGACGTAATGAACGCACTTCTCCTTCAGAACTATTTAAAAATTTGAACTTAATTTCGTCTAGTGACTGAAATTTCATTCCATTCTATAAACAAAAATGAAATTCATTTTCATTGATTGTATACATTATTCTTTCTAAATTTATCACTGGATTGGTCTCGTTTTCCTACCAATAATTCCTTATGTTTGAAATTTGTGTTGCGATAATATAGCATATTACGGTTTTGAGTATTATTCTTGGATTCTGCCTCACATGAAAGCTGTATGTTTGATATCTGGTGGTATAGATAGCCCTGTAGCAGCTCAGATTGCGATAAAAAATGGTTTCCAACCATTACTTCTACACTATCATAATTATCCTTTTCATTCCCCAGGTACTTTGGAAAAAGTCGTGGCCTTGGCAAATCAGATTGCGAGTCGAAATAGTTCAACTCCATTAAGTCTCTCAATTATGACACACGGTGGAACACAAGAAAAAATTCTTAATGGCTTAGAAGGACGAGAAATTCAACAAACTTGCTTATTTTGCCGAATGCAGATGTTTTATAAGGCCCAACAATTCGCAAATCAGCGAGGAGCTGAGGCCGTTATCACAGGTGAAATAATGGGGGAACAAGCAAGTCAAACACTTGATAATTTGCCAATGGTAACATCTAAGATCAATATTCTAGCGCTTAGGCCGTTAATTGGATATAATAAGGAAGAAGTAGTAAGTTTATCTAAGAAGTGGGGGTATTATGGTTTATCTATCCTACCTGGCGGATGTTGTAGTATAAATCCTCAATATCCCGAAACGAGAGGAAAATCCGAGGTTCTAGATCCAATTTATTATCGACTGTCTGACAAACTAAAGTTAATTTCTGAGTCAGAATTGGATTCAGTAGTCGATTTTAAATTACCAATATCGTTGAAAGAGGTTCTTGATGTCGTAGAAACCTAAGAACTAATCGATTTTCAATCTCCAGTATTCATTAAAATAATCCTACATCCTGAGCAAACAATTGGAGAAATCTATATTCTGGCTTCCGATGAACCTCAGACTTATCGACAAATTTTTACTACTATTGCGGAAAAACTTGGCAGAAGAAAACCTCTTTTCATTTCCCCTTTCCCTTTATTACTTGCACGACCTTTTTGGCCATTCCTCCTTAGATTTTATCGCTGGCGGAATTTTGGCTATCCTTATGTTCCAAATGCACTGAAGAAAATTCCTACTAGCCGTAATTATATGAATCAGAAAGCTAAGGAAAACCTCGGTATTAAACCAATTGTCGATTTTGAAACAGGAGTAGAAAGAACTATAGAATGGATGAGAGGTAGAGATATGATTAAAAAAAATTAAAAACATGACTAAATTTGTCAGACAACTTAGAATCTTTCGAAGAAAAAAGCGTTCATTTTCGTCATATTCGTCATTTTCACCGCTCTCTCTCGGTTACAAACTTATAGGAGGGAAAAATCTAGAAAAGAGTGGGAATGCGCACCAAAAAACATCCTCAACCACAATTAGCTATCCGTATGCAAATGAAACCTCGGCCCATTTTTACGGAGTTGTGTACCTGTGCTAAAAATTTGTATAATCGTGCCACCTATGAGGTCTGCCAAGAATTCTTCAGAACAGGAAGCTGGGTGCAATATACTGCGTTATATCATCGCCTTAAACATGAACCTGTCTATCTCACGTTAAAAGCTATTTCGGATAGTTATTTACCCCAACAAGTCTTACGGCAAATAGAACAAACTTGGCGGAGCTTTTTTAACGGCCTAAAAGCTTGGAAAAAGGATCCCACCAAATTTCACACCCGGCCACGAATCCCACGGTATAAGCCTAAGGATGCTTTGCATATGCTCAATTTTCCCCGCCCTCGGGTCCGAATTCGGAACAACCAGATTCTATTTGCGAAAAATCTCACGAGACGCGGGTTTCCGACCTTTCCAGTCGGATCGCTTCCCTTAACGGCCGACACCTGTGTGGGGGCACGTCTGGTCCCCTATTACGATCGCTTTATGGTCGAAATACTGTATGAAGTGCAAGAGCTAGCCTTTCCCTCCGCGGATTCTCCTTCCCGCGCTATGGGGATAGATCTTGGGCTTACCAACCTCGTAACTACGTCAGACGGCTTACTCGTCAAAGGCGGGGTGGTAAAGACCATCAATCAGTGGTATAACAAGCAGCTCGCGCACTATCGCTCCTTAGCGACCACCTGCAACCAGCAGCTGCTGACTCGACGGATGCTACGCCTCCACCGTCTCCGAACAAACCGCCTTCGCGATTTCTTTCATCAAACCTCTCGCCGAATTATTAAGTATTGTTTAACGCAGAATATTCAGACCCTTGTTATTGGCTATAATCCGAGGTGGAAACAACACTGCAACCTTGGAAAACGGACCAATCAATCATTTGTCCAGCTTCCTTTTCTTTAATTCGTACAAATGCTTGAGTATAAAGCTAAACTAGTTGGTATAACGGTCATCCGTGTCAACGAAGCGTACACGTCCCAGCAATGCAGTAAGTGCGGTTATCTGGCTAAAAAAAATCGTCGATCACGGGGATCTTTTTGTTGCCAAATGTGTGGAGTTCAACTAAATGCCGATTACAATGCTGCATGTAATATTCTTCAGCGGGTTCACTCTGCTCCCCAAGTAGTCCCAAAGGAACGCATACCTTCTAGTATTGCTCTCCTGCCGGATAGTGGATGTGTGACTCATCCTGTCCAGAACTAGTTTTTCACTAGTTGTCTGACAAATTTAGTCATAGAACTAATTTAAGATAAAAAAAATATCATCTTCAACATCTGGAATAATTAACACAATAATTTTAGAATTGATTTAATTCAGTCCAAATAACAAGATAATAACTCGGAAGTGAAAACCATGGCCAAAATTAGACCCAGTCATTATTCTATAAGATTAGAACCAAATTTCGAAAATTTTTATTTTTCTGGCTTAACTGAAATAAGTATTAGAGCAACTGAACCAATTGATAAAATAGAGTTAAATGCACATGAACTTGCAGTTTGGAAATGTCAAGTGAAAAAGGAAAAGAAATTCATTGAATGCCAATTTAGTTTCAATCCGAAAAAACAGATTCTTTCAATAGACTTACCAGAAGTTAAAAGTGATTTAGTTCTTAAGATAGAATATATGGGTCTTATTAATGACAAATTAGTGGGACTTTATCGAAGTAAATATATTGAAAATGAGGAGGAGAAGTTTATTGCAGTCACCCAGTTCGAAGAAGATCACGCTCGTCAAGCCTTTCCCTGTTTTGATCATCCTTCGATGAAAGCGACGTTCAATATCGAATTTATTATTGATAAAAAGTTCTCCGGAATAGCTAATACTCGTGTTGAAGAGGAAACTGACTTAAAAAATGACAAAAAACTAATAAAATTTAAAAGAACCCCTAAAATGTCGAGCTATCTTCTTTTCTTTGGTATCGGAGATTTTGAGTATCTTGAAGCATCCTCGGAAGCTATACGATATCGAATTGCCACTACTCCTGGAAAAACACAATTTGCTGACTATGCGTTGGATTTCGGTAGAAAAAGTATCGAATTTGGGGAAAAGTATACTGGTATCAAATTCCCCATTGACAAGTTGGATCAAATCGCAGTACCTGATTTTGCTTTTGGAGCAATGGAAAATTATGCTGCTATTACATATCGAGAGAATATTCTTCTTGTATATCCTGGAATCACATCAAAAGCGGGAATTGAGAGAATTGCAGAAGTAATCGCACATGAGGTAGCTCATCAATGGTTTGGGAATTTAGTCAGTCCTGTAGAATGGAAATATATATGGTTAAATGAATCATTCGCCACGCTTTTTGGATACGCTATTGCAGATTACTACCATCCTGAATGGCAGATCTGGGAAGGCTTTCTGGCTGGAGAAGTTGACTCAGCGTTTGAACGGGACTCCTTATTAGAAACATTTCCAATTGAGCTTCCAGGAAAGGGCGAAAATACTAAAATAACGGCTGCAACTGCTCCAATTATCTATTCAAAAGGTGGAGCGGTATTACAAATGATTCAAGGGTACCTAGGTGAAGATAAGTTTAAGAAAGGTATTCAATATTTTTTGAATAATCATAAATTTGAATGTGTAGAAAGTAGTGCATATTGGCAGGGGATAGAAGAGGCAACAGGTGAACCTATATCCGAAATGATGAAAACTTGGATTTACCAACCAGGATACCCCTTAATAACTGTTCACAAGGTTGGAGATCATTTATCTCTCGAGCAAAGTCGTTTTTCATACCTCCCCAATTCGTCAGCTAACGTGTGGATGATCCCTCTTACTATTTCCTTTTACAGAGAAACTCAATTGATTGATACACAAAGATTCGTATTTAATGAAAAATCAATGGTTATTTCCTTACCAGATGGCGTAACCGCTCACAAATTAAATTTTGAACAATCAGGTTTTTACCGAGTGATTTATGAAAAGGAAAATCTCCATGCGCTTGGAAAATTAGTTAAACAGAAAGTTTTATCCCCAAGAGATCGTTATGGTTTGCATAATGATCTTTATGCGTTTGTGAGAAGTGAGGACTATTCTATCGACGATTATTTGGATTTCATGGAATATTTTACCGAAGAAGACAATTATCTCCCCTTAGTTGCTATGAGTGCAAATCTAGTTCATGCGTTTCAAGTTGTCGAATCACGAAGAGAAAGGATTAGTGCAATTGGCTTTAAAGCATTCTATAAAGTCCTAGAACATATTGGCTATGAGCCCAAAGAAGATGAACCGCACCAAGTTACAAATCTGCGTAGTTCGCTGTTAATTTCAAGTTATCTTTTCAATGATGAAGGAGTCGCCGAATTTGGCCGCCAAAAATTCAATGAATATCTTGAAGGTAAATCTATTCACCCTGATCTATTATCTAGTATAACGCGTATTGGAGCTGCACAAGTTCCCTCATCATTTGCTATTTTAATTAAAAAACTCGAAAGTGCAGACATACCTGAACCTGAAACGATTAATATTCTTCGCGCAATTGGTAGTTTTGAAGATAAGGATCTCCAGTTAAATGCACTTGATTATGTCATTGAAAAAGTTCCAAGTAAAAACAAGATTTTTCCAATTATGATCTCAGCGAGAAATTTGTTTGTAGTTGATCATCTGTGGGAATGGTTCAAGAATAATATAGTTGAATTAGAAAAACTCCACCCGATGCATTTAGAAGGTGTGATTGGCAATATTGTATCTGTAGCTGGGTTGAATAACCCTGATGAAGTTAAGGTCTACTTAGAAGATTACATGCAGAAAAATGATAAGGTAAAGGATACAATAAAGATGACTCTAGAAAGATTGGCCATTAACTCTCGCCTTCGCGCAAGTTAACCTATTTTTTCCAATTATTGTAAGAACTGATTGAGGAAAGTCTCAAATAATACTTGATGGTCTCCTAAAATCATTATATGATGATTGGCTAAGGAATTTTGTAAAAAATAATTTACAGAATCCTTGAGGTGGATTTCAACTTGAGTTCTACAGCATCCTTCATCATCTTGGTTTTTGAGGATGATTCCCGAGGAAACCCACCAGTCTGTCAACGAACTTCCACCAATTTTAATAAGTGTGACAGGTTCATTGAGTTTAAATTCGCCTTTAATTGCCACTCCTTTATTTGATTCAAAATGAGATCGGATTGAATAGCCTTCAGTCATAGTTAGTGGTACTGTACAATGAGCAAGATTCACGATATTCTCTTCTGGACTAACAGAAATAACATTTGCCATAAAGGAGGGTTTATCTACAAGGAGTTTTGCTAATATCATTGTAAAAGTAGAAGGAAGATCACCTTCACATCCGGCAACAAGCCCGATGTCATTAAAATAAGAAAGAGCATAACAAGAAGTGCTATCGGTTTCTTGAATTAGAGAAAAGCATTCAATAGAGAATGCATCAAGATTATACTTCTTTACTAGAGCCTCAATTGCGTGTACGACATATTGAGCTTCAAAGATCTGGTTATCCGTTCTATCGGTCGCTTGTGCATGCTTAAGAAATTGTTCGGTTGTCTCACTTAACTTTTCATCTCTGTGACGAGTTATAGATTCAACTAGTTCCTTGATTGGTATCGGGATTAAATCTACCCCCCAGACATCTTTTACACTCTTTGGAACAATTCGTGAGGCAATTAACCAGTCAGAAACTTCACCAATTAACCCTAGTTTATAGTCCTGTAATTTTTGCTTGACTTCAAGTAGTAAATATTCTTTATTTAGGATATCAGATATTCTGTTCATATCAACGTGGATAATCCTTGTTCCCATTCTTAAATCCGCCAAATGTTTCCTAATTTCCATTCCTGAAGGGAGTGAATTGTAATGATCATGGGTTACAATGAGAGGAATAGTTTTATCAGAGAACTTTGATAGATAATCAATTACACTCTTTTCTGTTCCTCCAGTTCCAATAAAGAGCCACACGAGATTATCTTTAGGATCTTGGGAGATTTCGTTAACCTGGGAAGGCGAGATTATTTTCCATCCTCCCTTATTACACTTGTTGCATAATTCTTGATTCTTTTCACTATCTGAGATCGGGGAAAAAAAGGTGATAAGCGTCTTTTCCAAATTTATCTACATCTTAACTTTTTCACTAATTTTTAAGGGATTTGGCGAAATGAAGGAAGGTTTTAACCTTCCTTGACATAGGGAATTCCATCAGCTGCAGGTGCCCTTGCACGCTTAGCTACTGTTGCTACAGCGATGATTGTTATTACAAATGGAAGTGTGGATATAAGTTTCTCTGTATTCCAAATCCAAGTGATATCATGCAACTGAAATTGAGCTAGGAAAGCGTATGCGAATGCAAATAACAAACTGGCTAAAGCGGCCCCAATTGGACTCCAACCACCAAAGATTAATGCAGCGAGTGCAACAAATCCTCTTCCTGAAGAAACATCACTTCGAAATCTGGGTACTGTTCCTAGAGTGAGTTGTGCTCCCCCTACGGCTGCTAAAATTCCTGAAATGACTACACAAATATAACGAATTTGATGTACATTTATCCCCAATGTATCGGCTGCTCTAGGATGTTCACCAACTGCCCTGACTCGCAATCCAAAAGCTGTACGTTGAATAACCCATGCACTTACAATTATTGCCAAAATAAAGACATAAACTAACGGAGTAAGACCTTTTGCTCCACCTGCAAGTTGGTAAAGAATATCCCCAACTAAGGGAATCTCTGTAAGGATTTCCAATTGAACTTTCTTGAATGGAACAGTGTTTTCACTTGTACCTTGGACGTTCCATACAATGAGAATCCCCAAGGCTGTTAAGGCAGAAGCCACAAGATTGATAGCCACACCAACTACAACTTGATCAGCTCGAAACCGAATAGATGCAATAGCATGTAACAACCCCATCAAAGCCCCACCAACAATGGCGCCTAGAACTCCTAACCAAGGATTCCCAGTTTCAAAGGTAATCCAAACTGAAACAAAAGCTCCAGATAACATCATCCCCTCCAATCCAATATTTACAACCCCAGATTTTTCTGAAAACATACCTCCTAGTGCTGCCAATCCAATGGGAGCTGCCATCTCAAGTGTGTGTCTCAATAAATTAGGTGAGTTCAAATTAAAGATCATAGAAACCGCAGTAAATCCGTAAAGAATCCTTATTCCAGTCATAAGATGATACAAATTATGAGTTTCGGGAAGTTCGAGTTTTGATAAATAAAGCGCACTAAAAATAAGTACAAAAATACCCGCGAAGGCAATCATCGATCCCCAATTCGTAAGTGTGATGAATGGGGGTATATTTATAATACTTGAAGGTGGTAGATCAATAGGATTTGGTAACGGTTCTGAAGAGACAATTATCATCACAATTATTTGGACAAGAATGAGTATTAAATTTATCGCATATATTTTGATATTGCGATTCGAATCTTTTCTTAAGTGTGCTGTTTTTTCTCGCATTTCTTGCGCTTCAATATCATTACCTTGAACTTGAAATTCTTGAAAAGCAATAAATCCTAATATTAACAAAATTATACTAAAAAGTGTAATGTCTTGTCCAAAAATTGTGTAAACCCGTAGAATTATGTCGATACACAAAATACCACAAAGTACTATTAGTAAATATTGACTGTATTGATGAAGTCCTCTTTTTCGTCCCTTTAACAAACTTAAGACGGCTACTCCAAATAATAAAAGTGTAATATAGAGCTCAATC
>DXJL01000100.1 GCA_019057635.1 Candidatus Heimdallarchaeota archaeon | reverse complement strand
TCTTAACGTTAATTACGAGTTTTACGGAAGTTTCTACATCTATCATGATTACACCGATTAATCAACCTTTTAAACCGATTTTCATGTATTCTAGGCTTTCAGATCCATTAACAAAGGGAATCTATGACCAAATTAATCGTGGAGGAGCAGGGACAATACCTGCAGGAACAATGGGGTTGGTTCAATTGCTAGTCGCAGCAATCGGAATGGCTATAACACAGCGATTATTGGGTGAAAAAACTGGAACAGCGTTTGGAGGTGGATAATAATTGTCTCCACAAGCCACGTTGGAAATAAAGCAAAGAAAGTCAATTCTTTTTGCGAAGAAGCTAAGTAATTTCATAAAGAAAGGTCCTAGTTTAATAAAAGAGCATAAAGGATCTTTCATAGTAATTTTCTCATGGCTAATAATTGCTGAAATATCTGGATACTCCCTTGGTACTCTTCTTATCGCAATAGGTAAACTAATAATTTATCCTTTGTTTTTATTGCTCTTCAACACCGAGTTTGAATCACTAAACGTGCCAGAAATATTCATACTTCTTCTACCTCTTGTTACGTTGATAACTGTAGGTTTTTTGATAATTATCGCAACTGAAGACTAACCACTCTAACATTAACAAGGATTTAGGGAAATATTTAATATTGCGTATAGACAGTATTTGTACAAGAAGGAAGACACAATGATTACTAGAGCAGCAATTAAAGATCAACTCAGGGGAAGCTTGGAAGTCATTATTGCCACATTTGCAGTTATTGCTGGTGTCATCTTATCAGTTGCACTAGTAGCTGCAACAATTGGCACTAATACTGTTGATATAATGAATGAAAATTACAGCCCAAGAGGAGTGTTTAATCTGGGTTTCCCAGATATTTTCTGGGTTCTCCTAGTTCTTGCCATTTTGAGTTTTGCAGTTAAATTTTCTGTCTCATTATGTAGTAGATGCAACAATGCCATTTCATGGAACAGCAAATTATATCGGCCAACTTACAGGACAATATGGAATACATGGAGCCATTGAATCTTCTTTACTTACGGAGTACTCGCGGGAAGTAACATTCTCTCATGATACAGCCACAATTAGCTCATCCGCATTTAATCAAACCATTTTTTCAATAGAATCAAGTCTAGCACTTGTTTCCGAAATCTTAGCAGTCGATAAAGAAATAGCTCCTGAAGGGATAAGAGGATCTGACTGGGAGGAATTAATGTGGAATGCCATGGGTGAAGAGCTAAGTGGAAGAGTTGACCTTGCTGCAGTTAATACTGCAAATTTATGGTTTACTTCTTTAGTAGATTCTGGGATGCTTACACAGTTCAATTCAACCGATTTAAGTTCAATAATGGTAAATTTATCTGGAATACCAGATCCTTGGAGACCACCCATACCTTCAAACAATTCATCTCCTACAACCACTTCGATTACCGTTTCTATGGATAGTTCTTCAACCGCTAATGTACTGGAATCTACCTCCTCCCAGAAAAATACTTCTTGGATTGTATCTCCACTCCTTTTCTTGATGAGTGGTATACTTTTAGTCAGGAGGAGAGAAAAAAAATATGAATACTCTTTAAAACCGTGCTTCATAATTCATTCAAGCTCTCTGTTTACGAGAGGGAATAAACTCCTCCTTTAAGAACTTAATGAGATCAGCAACAGAGATAAAAGTTTTATCAGCAAAAAATGATGTAAATGGGCTATAATTCTCCGCAGGAAACACAGCAAAAACATATTTATTATTTCTAAATCCGTACGCTTGCTCATTCACAACTCCTGACGAATGTACGATCTCAGGATAAAAGATGACAACTACTGTTCCTTGATCTATTAATTGAAAATCTCTGTAGACAGTTTGATAAAAATCAAAAACTCTTATATCCTCTGGAATATCTACATGAACTTTCTCTAATTCCATTGTTCCAGGATCGAATACAACAAACCCTAAATCTCTGAGTTTGTTTCCCAACCCCTCAATCTCTTTTTTTTTGGACTCATCCTTAATATGAGTCATTGGATATGATAAATATACCTTTTCACTCACATCATGTTCAAATATCAGGCGGTATAAGGTTATAGGAGGTTGACGTCGTGCAACAATGTAGAAGGGCTTTTTCAAAGATTCAGCCATAAGTTTAGTTATAAAGGCTTCCTCTTCCTGCCAAATACCTAACTGTAATCGATTATTCATCCCACCCCAAAGAGGATTAGCTTCGAGAGTATCATAAATATCATTAATCACATTGATAACGGTAATAAATATATCTGGTTTTAGTTTGGTTAAATAAAAGAAATCCCACCCAGACATGAGATGTTCACGCCAGCGGAATGTAGCATGAGTATTTATTATGATAGCAACATCTTTTTGATTTTTTTCATGTTCTTCAACTTCTCTCAGTATCCGCTCAAAAACTGTTGATCTAAGTGCCTGTAAAGTTGGAGGTGAGAGATCTAACATTTTTTCTCGCTTTACATCCATTCTTAACTCTTTTGCAGTATCCCACATCATCCGATTAGTGTTCATCATAATTATTTTCTTCTTAGGATGATGTTTTTTGACATACTTTTCCATTTCCCTTATGGCATCAGATCTTCCTGAACCGCTGATTCCGCTTATAATTACTCGCATAAGAATGTCCCTTTTTCTTTAATTGGCACAAGTACTACTTCTGAATCTTAATTGTACTGGTGCCTTCTTCTTTAGATACTTTTCGGAATTTTTTTAATTAATTTTTTCTGGAAAATCAAAGAGATCGAAAGGCACATTTATTCTTAATTGACTTGACTAAATCATGATTGTGCGAAATAATCGAATCAGAAACTTTCAAGGATCTTTAATTGCTTTTGATTTTGATGGAACACTAACTACAGCAGATTATCGATCTTCATGGCAAGCTGTTCATGAATACTTTGGTACTTGGGCAACTCACGGGAAAATTGCTTTACAACAATTTATTGATGGCGAGATCAACTATACAAAGTTTTGTATAGCAGATGCTTACCCGTGGATTAACCATTCTGAATCGGAATATCAAAGAGCTTTAGCTACTATCAAATTAAGAGACGGAATTTCCGAACTTCTTACCTTTTTTAAAGAAAACAAATGTATTTTAGTTATTATATCACAAGGCTTGAAGGATCTAGTTGAAAAGGTTGCACACAAATATAATTTCAATTTTTGGGTAGCTAATGAGTTAATCCGTAGAAAAAATAGAATAACTGGTGATGTAGAGGTAAATGTAGATGTTCTGGATAAAGGGAAAATTCTCTTATCCCTTCTCGAATCATATAAAATTCCTCTAGGGAAATCAATAGCAATCGGAGATGCCAGTGCTGATATGGATATGTTCAAGATAGCAAATATATCGATTGCAATAGAGCCTAGTTCCAAAAAAGTAGCTGACTGTGCAGATTTTGTTTGTCAATCTGAAGATTTAAGTGAAATCATTACATTTTTTGATATCTAGCTTCCATCCTAGAATTTCTGTACAATAAGCTGATGAAGTATTGCATCGACGCCTCTAAGATCTACTTGATTGGGGGCTAATAATGCCCCCGCTTCTTCCTCTCTTTCCTCAGAGTCAATATACATGGCTTCGGATAGCTTTCCTCCAATTTCTCTTGGTGGAAGAAACGCTACACCGAAATTTCGATTAGGACGTAGATCTAGGATATTGGTCATTATTGTATACGAATTATTATTGTCATAGGCGCGTGTAAGTAAAAAATTTCCTATTTTTTGCACATTTCTCACATGAACTACTTTTAAATCAACTCCAGCCCCTAATTTAGAATTTGCAGTTTTTATACGACGGCCTAGATATTGGAAAATGTTAATTCCCCAATTAAGATTAGCTAATGATAACTGAATGGATGATGGGGTGGAATAAGCAGGTTTGAGGCCTTCAGATAATTGTAATCCATACGTGTGTATGCTTTCCAAGTCATTATGTAGTAACAACTCGTTAACTGGTAGATAGGAATATTTCATGACCATAAGGGATGATTCAATAGAACGTAGAGTTTTTTCAAGATTCTCTTTTGATAGAGAAGGTCTAAAACCTAGTTTTGTAGCAAAAGTCTTTCGCAGAATTTTAAGGGACAGTTCAGCGATAACAATTGGAGGGAATTTGTCTGTTGTTAGACTCAATCATGCTACCTCTGTATCAAGAAAAAGAGGAAAAACACTTTTTATGTTACGTCTACAATACCTGCAGCCGTTACGCCAAATATTGCTTCATTCTCTGGTAATAGGGGACTGTCTACTATTCTAGCAATCCTTCTTTCTCCCTTTGACTTTCGCAAATATACTCGTGTTTGAGCTGCATGAGCTACAATATGGCCTCCTACCGCAGTTGTTGGATCTCCAAAAAATTGATCTGGTTTAGCTTGAACCTGATTTGTGAGAATAACTGCGAGGTTCCAAACTTCTGCAGCATGAAGAATTGCATGAATGTGTTGATTTAGCTTCTGTTGACGTGTCGCGAGAGTTCCCCGTCCTACATATTCAGCTCGAAAATGGGAGACCAATGAATCAACAACTAAGAGTTTCACATTCTCCGTAGGAAGATACTCTTTGACCATTTTTTCAACTAAAACCATCTGGTGATCTGTATTATGAGCACGACCATGAAGTATATTTTCTAAAACAATATCCACATCTATATTGTCTTTCCAGCGTTCAGCCATGTCAATGATCCGTTCTGGTCGAAAAGTTCCTTCGGTATCGACATAAACAACTTTAGGATATTCATCTCCTATTCTTAATCCACCATTTTCCACTGGTAATTGAGTCGTGACGCAGAGTTGATGAGCGATCTGAGTTTTTCCTGTTCTAAATTCTCCGTACAGCTCGGTTGCAGCACCTGTTTCGATACCTCCCCCGAATAGCTCATCTAACCTTTGACTGCCAGTTGTTATTTTTGCTAAATTTTTTCTTCGTTCTAAAACAACCTTAGCAGTCTCAAAATCGATATCTAAAGCTTCACGTGCTGCTTCAATAATTTTCTGGACCGTTTTTTCTCCTAAGCTTGCTATGGATGAAAGTTCCCCAACTGAAACCGTTGCGATGGATTCCAACGAAGAATATCCTGCTTCAACCAATTTTGCTGCGGTTGAAGGTCCTATTCCAGGTAAATCTGTGATGGATGTAGCTCTTACACTTTTTTTAACGCTTTTGGTATCACTAGATGAATCTATATCTGATTCCTTTTTCTTTGGGGACATATTTCTACCACACCTGTTATTAATTCATTCTACTAGATATTTAAAGGTCAACGCATTCTTTGAATAATTGGTTTCCTTATATGGATATCGCTTATTTCCAGTTCAAGTTTATTCTCCAGAAATAACCTTATCTTCTTTCTCCCAGAAGTAACATTACATCGATCAAGATTTTCTCTTGTTGGTTAGAGCCTGAATAACAGTATTTTCAATGGAAAAAAAAGTTTATTTATGATTGAATTTTATTGTCAAGAAATCTATCCCTTTGCTCCTTCTAGCGAAGATATACAAAGCTATTCTTTATTATCAAATCCTAAACAATACAAAAATCCTTAAATCACTAGAGTATCCAACAAATTTCATTGAAGAAGTAGTTCCTTACGACACCAAACTTCATCTCAATAATCAATAAAGTGACCTAACTTGTTAGAAACGTTGATATATCGGCTAAGAAGAGAAAAACAACGAAGATTGGGGAAAAAACGAAGAGCAGTTTCTCCTGTTCTCGCAACAGTAATCATTTTTGGTCTAATTATTACAGGAGTTATGGTTACTTTTATACAGGTCGTCCCATTCATTGAACAGGCTCAGAGCGAACAAACAATAAGTTCGGTCAAAAATAGCTTTATTGACCTTGATGAAACTATAGAATCTCTGATTAGGGAAAGCGGTAATCCTGGAGGCTTTAGAACTCTCTTATTCACTAAACCGGCAGGCACTCTTGAATTTAACCCTAAAGTATATTATATTTCATTATATTTAGAAGACAAAAATGTAGATTTCGTTCATGATATTATTGACTTCCAAGAAATTGGGATGGTTGATTGGGTCTATAGTAGTCCGCGTCCTGTCCTTCCTCGTAGAACTTCAAAATATCTAACTGGTCCAGATCCATATAAAACCCGTGAGCAGGCATTTATTACAGGTATGTTTGCAACATCTGATAATCAGGATTTAACAAACTTAGTTTTAAGTCATCAACCAGATCGCAAACATCATATCTCGCTAGATTATCGCGTATCGATTTATCTAACAATTTCTACGCAGCCTGTTCCTGAAATACGATTTCAAATTTTCTTAATATCATTAACAGCAGATTTTAATTCAATTCATAACCAATATAAACAAATAACAGTTCATGTTAGTAAAAACGTGTCAGTACCTGAAACTTTAGCTCCTCCTCCATCTGTTTCAAAGCTGGATCTAATCATTGAAAGAACCTATACTTCTACACCATCCTCCACTTTGTTATGGAGCACCAGTCTGGTAAGTGGATTGAGTAGTCTTAATGATTTTGACATTGTGGTACAATTACTTAAATACGATATAAATCTAAAAACAACATAAATTCATTTGACATTTCGGTAGATTATTATGGCTTCACAATATATCACTTTCATGATTATATTCACCCTGGGTTTGAGCTTAGTAATCATCACAAATGGTATGTTCTCAACTCTAAGTGACCAATTTCGTGAAAATGTTGCACAAGTTGAATTGGACACAATTCTAGGTCAAATTCAATTGCAGATTCAACAGAGCTTGCTTATTCATCCAGAGAATAATCAATCAATTTATCAACGTTTGGACTTTCCCCCTGCTCTTGGCCAAGGGTTCCGATACGCATTAGATATTACAAATTCTTCGGATGGGAAAGATATAATCCTTACTGGAAGCACGTTTAATGCTGAAGTAACTCAACAGATAAGATTCTCATTAGGATCCGTGTATTTTGTCACAGCTTCTGGTCATTTCATAAGCACTAATCCAATTATGACTTTAAACATTCATAAAAATCGTGATATTATCAATATTCAAATGGCTTAATATGATTGAGTTCATTGAGTAGATTAGAAATTATTAAAAGAAAGATTATTGAAATAAACTTACAAAGGAGAACCATAACGATATTTATATCAGGTTATTATTAATTAATAGGAGTAAAAACAAGATGTCCGATTCTAGTAGTTTGATTCGTGAAACCTATCCATTAATCCCCCCTTTCAGTTATGCTTTAGTTGCTACTGACCCTGACACAAAGCAAACGAAATATACAGTAGTAGAAATACCTCTAAGTACTAAAGAGAAAGATATTCTTGACATGATTAAAAATGTGCTTGAAGAAGAATTAGATGTTGATTTTAATGTATTGAAATCGCCAGAGATGGCTCGAGACTATTTGCGTCAAAAGGTCATCGGCATTGCAAAAAATTATGGCTTGAAAATGGACGAAAAAACGTTTGATAAAATTAATTATCACATAACGCGCGATTTTGTAGGATTTGGTCAGATAGATGCAATATTGCGTGACCATGCTGTAGAAGATATTAGCTGTGACGGTGTAGGTATCCCAATCTATGTATGGCATAGGAAATTTGAAAGTATTCAAACAAATATAAAATTTGATAAAGAGGAGGATCTAGACTCCTTTATAATTAAATTAGCTCAACGTGCGGGTAGACACATTAGCGTAGCCAGACCTTTACTTGATGCTGCTTTACCTGATGGTAGTCGTCTTCAATTAACTTACGGTCGTGAGGTAACACAGAGAGGTAGCACATTTACTATAAGAAAATTCCGTTCTGATCCTTTAACTGTAACAGATATGATAACTTATAACACTATAGATGAAGACCTTGCAGCCTTTTTATGGTACGCTTTAGAAAATCGTAGTTCAATTGTTATCGCAGGTGGTACTGCTGCAGGGAAAACCTCTTTGTTAAATTGCTTAGCTATGTTTATTAGGCCTGGTATGAAAATTGTATCAATAGAAGACACTGCTGAATTGCATTTACCACATGAAAATTGGATTCCCGCTGTTGCGAGAGAAGGCTATGGTGGACGGGAAGCTGATGGATCAAGGCGTGGAGAAGTCTCCATGTACGATCTTTTACGAGCAGCGTTGCGTCAGAGACCTGATTACCTCTTCGTAGGAGAAGTACGAGGTGCAGAAGCATATAACCTCTTCCAAGCAATGGCAACTGGTCATACTGGAATGGGAACTATTCACGGAGATAGTGTTACAGGAACAATTAGAAGATTAGAAAATGAACCAATGAATATCCCCCGAACCCTTATCCAAACCTTAAACCTGTTGGTGGTGCTTCGTAAGGTTAGAAGAGGGGATAAACAAGTTCGTAGAGTTATTGAATGTACAGAAATCGTGGGTATCGATCCAGTTACAACTGAGATCATCACAAACAAGGTTTTTGGGTGGAATGCACGTGAAGATGCTTATATCAACTATGGTAGATCCTATGCTCTAGAAGGTATTCAGGAATCGCAAGGATTAACTGAGTCACAAGTTTATGATGAACTTGAGAGAAGAAAAACCATTCTGAGGTGGATGGTAAAAAAGAAATTTGCTCATTACACGCAAGTATCTGAGGTCATTAATAGCTATTACCAAAATTCACTAGAAACTGTGGATCGCGCAAAAAGAGAACTTAAATCTATTTGAACAGAAAAACAAGGAGTTTAATCCTGTGAGTAAAGTAATTAGAAGAGTAGGGTATCTTAGATTCGGAAGATTCATCGAACCCTGGATTGAAAAAGGGCGATTTGAGCGTCTCAATACTTCTTTGAAGAAAGCGGGTATGGATATTTCAGTTCGTGCTTACTTAGGAAGTGCCATTGTTACATCTATACTTGTTGGTATCCTTAGTTTTGTAATTACTACTCTATCAGCAGGAATCATACTCCAGAATACGGATTCAACCATTACAATTGAAACATTATTGATTACCGCTCTGTTTATAGGTTTATTGAGTGCAATAATATGCTCAGTCATAACATATCTTCCTTTCTTATACTGGCCGCAAATGAAAGCCGCAGATCGTAAGATTTTAATTGAATCGGGTTTAACATCGACTGCTTCTTACCTCTCTGCAATGGCCAGTTCTGGAGTCCCACCTGACCGATTATTCTATTCATTAGCAGGTGAGGAATCAGTAGCACCCGAAATTTCAAAAGAAAGTAAAAGAATTACTAGGGACATTGAAATTTTTGGTTATGATATTTTAAAGGCTTTAAGGACTGCCAGTGAGCGTTCGCCTTCTGAAAGATTTTCAAAGTTCTTAGACGGCATGTCTGCTACAATCACCAGTGGTGGTGATTTGACATTCTATTTGTCATCGGAAACAAGAGCTCACATGAAACTTAAAGAAGAGGAAACTAAAGAGTTTATTGAACAGTTAGGAGTTTTAGCTGAAATATTTATGATAATCGGAGTTGTAGCCCCTCTATTTTTTGTAGTAATTCTAGCCATTCTTGCTGTTATTAGCCCTGAGACTACAATTGGAAGTATATTCATGCTAACACTGACCTACTTTATAATGCCTATTCTATTGACCATAATGATATTATTAATTAGTACTGCTTCGCGTGATATGTGAACGGAGGATCCAAAACTTGGGAAAACTAACTGCTAAGAAAGAAAGAAACTATTGGATAATTTCAATTGTCTTATTCGTGTTATTTTTAATAATTGCATCTCTGTTTTATATTCCAGCACTTACACATATTATAGATTTTCCAGCTCCAACAGAGTTAGCAGAAGGAACTGAAAACCCTCCCCGGGACCCATTTCTATACTCTGTTCGTGAAATAATTCAAGATCCAATTATAGGATTTTTTGATATAATAGATGTAACTATTTTTACTGCTCTTGCTTTATTACTCATTCCTGCTTTAGCTTATCACTCAGATCGAAAGTGGCGTGATGACATTGATGATCATATTCCATCTTTATTAAGAGAAATTTCAGATGCTCAGAAAACGGGTCTTCCCTTACCCAGAGCAATCCTGGAGGCATCGAAGCATCAATATGGAGCGCTAACACCAGAATTGAAAAAAATGGCCTCAAAAATTAGCTGGGGTATACCTTTTAGTGCGACCTTGCGAAGCCTTACTGTGACCGCTGATACTCCTCTCATGAAGAGAACATCATTATTAATTTTAGAAGCAGAACGATCGGGTGGTGCCATTGAAGATGTATTCGAATCAGCCCACAAACATGTATCTGAAGTTCTAGGATTGAAACGCGAACGTCTTGGCGCAATGAAACCATATACATGGATTATTTATGCATCATTCATTGTATTTGCACTTGTAATGATAATACTCTTGTACTCATTCTTCCAAACTCTAGCTATTCAAATGGTTGATGCAGTTCAAAGTCAAGAAGATCCAACCACAGCATTGCCCTTCAATGTAGCAGGAATACAACTGGTTTTTTTCCATTTAATGGTAATTGAAGCAATCTTTGCTGGATTAATTGCAGGAAAAATGGGTGATGGAGATGCTAAAATTGGCCTACGGCATTCATGCATCCTACTAGTTATATGCTATTTATTCTTTAAGATTACAATTCTTCTATGATGTATATTGAGGTATTAGACTTGGGTAAAGAAGAAAAAATGCTAATTGAGGTATTGGAGAAGATCTCTGCCCTCGAAGACAAATTAACAAATATGGAGTTTCTATTTGTCCAATCAATGGGTACTGGTGGAGCACCTGTATCCACAACTCCTGCAGGGGGTCCTCCTGCTGCGATGTCTGGTCCAGTCCGAGTGGACCTAGGTCCATTGGAGAAAAAAATCGTTGAAGTAGAAAAAGCCATCACTGAAATAAATGGAAAATTTGCACCAATTAACGATTTGGTATCCATATTGAGCAGCGAAAAGTCTCAAAAAGCTGATGAACTTATTACTCAGGCAACAACTCTTTTAGAAAAAGGATTACAATTAACAGAGCTTGAGACCACAATGTTAGAATTAAAAGACAGACTGGATGAGATTACCATACAAATGGAAGTTGCCAATGCAGGAGCACCTAAAAACGAAGAAATAATTTAGGTGATAATATCAAAAAGGTAGTTATTCATCTTGAGCGGTTAAAATGTTCAACCTAGGTTTGAAAAGACGAAGAAGAGGACAAGTACGAGCAATCGATTTTATCGTTTCTCTACTTCTATTTATGTTAATGTTATCCCAATTAATCTTAGTCGTAATTAATGTTCAATCTGGCTTGAATTCCCAGATGCGGAATAATTTAAACTATAAAGAGTTAGATACCTTCGGAAGAATCTTGCTACAAGAAGAAGGAAATCAATTTTGGGGATACCAGCAATCTCTGCCTGAAACGTTTGGATTGGCACAATCAAAGGCAATTTCTTCAATAAATTTAGACGCGGCCAAGATTTCTAGAATAATTACGGGTACTACATTCCCGACATATCTTATTTCAGGATTTGAGCAGTTTGATTATCCTTCAGTCAAAAATATTCTCGGCCTTGATGCAAAACAGGATTTCCAGCTATCTCTTCAACCTTATCTTGAATTATCTATCTCTATCACAGAAGTTAGTTCAGCGATTTATGAATCGACCACACAAGTCACAGACGCGAATAATTACCTTCCACTAAAAGAATGTCAAGTTCATTTTTTCACTCTCGATTTAACAACAGGATTTATCCGCATTGACGGAACGAAAAATACAGATGAAAATGGTCAAGCATCACTAGAATATGATAATCCAAATTTGAATGATCCTTTCGGAAGACATATCAGTATAGCGGTTGCGGAGAAAGGACCCATTTGGGGTGTAACATGGAAACTTCCTCCTTCTAATCATGAAAATGTATTGTTAGGCCATGATTCTAACGCTACTATCTGGATTGGAGGATTGAACTCTTCATCCATTCTAGTATCTGATAGACATGATTTACAGGAGACCCCAGAAACCCATTTTCTATCATACATTTATAAAAATACTCAAGGAAGTTTCACGAATCGATCTATTAATCTACCGTCTTTATTTGAAGGGAATGAAACAATTCAAGTTCCTAATGAAGGATTAGTATTTTGTTTTAGTATAGTAAAGGTAAATGATCAATTCAAAGTCGGAATCGGAACCTTTCCAGCGATATTAGATTTTGATCTGTCGTCTGGTAGTTTTTATCAAGTTTTTGGTAAAATAAGTGAGAGCTCACGAGAAATTACCAAATTATCTAAATCCTATCCAGTTTATATTCGGGGTACAGTGATGAGATGCTGGTTAACTCTGTGGAGGAGTAGATGAAAATGAACAATTTTTGGAAAAAAACCCGAAGGGGACAATTACAAATTGCCGAAACACTTGTATCAGTTTCACTCATGCTCATTCTAGCATTACTACTCATTAGTGCTGCGGATCAAGTTAATAAATCTGATTCTGATTTAGAAAGTCTTCAGAATACTGCAACTGACATTTTACTTACGGCCGATGAAGCAAACCTATTACGCCCCGTCGTTTATTTATATGGTCAGCTTGAACATAATTCAGAATATATTTACCATCTCGATATCCTTAATGATTTTATTACATTTAGTTTACAAGACGATTTAGGCTTTGTCTTACGAATGAGCGAAGTTCAGGGACAAGCGATTCTTGAAACATACATTTACTTAATTGGCTCTCAAGCGAGTATTCTTGCCTTACAACAAGGAGGAGATGGGGTTCAATCAAATTATTTTGTAGGATCCTTTTCCTCTGCAGAATATGGACATTTCACATCTCAATATTTAGTAGAACTGTACTTATGGGAGAAAATTTAAATGACGGGATTAAAAATAGTTATTCGAGATAAACGAAGAGGACAGATGTTTATACTCGCAACAATGCTGATAGCTGTATATGTTGTCGCTATAAGTGCTACAGTTCTTAATATCGGAACACAACAGATTACATCCAATGAAGAAACATTACGTGAACCTTATAATAACATTAAGAGAGAATTACAGTCATTTTTAGAAATGATGTTAGCTAGATACACTGATAATACCTCCTCTTTAAATGCTTCTTTTGCTCGAATAGAGCTAGAGTCATTTTTGACAACAATCGAAGCTGTTGATTCATCTCGCTTAATTCTAACTACCTTAGAACTTATATCCAGTTCTTTTACAATTAATGCGTTAATGACCCCAGATTCTAATGTCTCGGTAGGATCAGTATATACCAGTGCTATTCAAGCACGTTTTAACCTTGAAATAAGTGATCTATATTCAACTATGAAACTTATTGAGGAGTTTAGTGTTTCCTATGTCGGTCGTGTAGAAATATTTAGTAATCAGGTGATAATTCAACAGTCTCGATATTCAATTCTGGATTTCATCAATGCTGCAAATATTCATGTTTTGAATGGTAGTTCTTCACTCTCTCCAACTCCCTATTCCAATACTACGGGTCACTATTATTTTGAGGGCATATCATCAATAAATAATGTTGGGATTTTAAGCGTCACTTTTCCGAACGGAGTACGCATTTATTCGTGAAATAAAAATGATTGAATTAGAATTCCAAGAATATGTTGAACAAATAAAAAAAACTCTAACAGCGCAGATCAAACTCGCTAATCAGGCGAGAAGTCTCAAATATGACCCATATTCTTCAATTGAATCAATAATTACACCTTCATCAACTGATAATATTCTCGCCATATTAAACATACCTGGTTTAGAAAATTATCTTCCAGAGAAAATTAATCAGAATAAAAATCTTTTACTCCTTGCGGCTGATGTAGCAAAACAAATTGTCAATGGAAGGTTCATAAAAAAATCCAAGGAACAGTTAATTTTATTAGCAATTCAAAGTTCATTCGTAATTCTAAGTCGTGGACAATGTTCAGTTCCGAAAGAATATGTACCCAAAGTGAGGATTGATCCTAAACAAAACTATTTGACACTTTTTTTTGCAAATACTATCCGGTATGTTCCAGGTACCATAATTGGCCTAACAATTCTTATTTCTGACTATCTTCGGGGTATTTTACATTTAAACCGCTTTCATTCAAGTCCTGATTCAATTGGACGATATGAAGAAGAATTAGGAATATTCCTCAAAATGAATGATCGGGTTTTTCAGTTCAATGTAGATCATGTAAGAGTATTTATACAAAATATTGGAGTAGAATTATCTAGTGAGCCTTATGAGAGAATAGAAGTTCAAAGGTATCGAAATTTACCAAAATTGACTAATCACTTACGAATGGGACTTTGTGTTACCTTAGAACGAATACTTCACGACTTACAACAAATAATAATTCAAAAATTACAAGCTGGCATTCCCGAATGGGGATGGTTAGATAAATTACGATTTATCAGCCCAAAACAGAATAGAACATTCGGAACGGAAGATATTCGCAGTACTCAACCTCTCCTTTCCCAATCAAATCGAGCTGGTGGATTTAGACTAAGATATGGTGAATCAAGAACCACTGGTTTTGGCACTATTGGTATTCATCCTGTCACAATGGCGCTTACAGGTATTTTAACACCTGGATGTACTGTTCAATTAGATTTTTCTGATAGATTTTATGCGATAAATCCTGTTTCTTCCATAATGGGTCCACTTGTTGAACTAGAGGATGGATCGCTAAAGAGAATAAATTCAATAAATGAACTTCGCAAAATGAAGATTTCTACAAAACAAATTTGGGAAATGGGAGATATATTAATGTCTACTTCAGATATCCCAATATCTACACCTATTATATTCTCTGCATGGACGGAAGAATGGTGGAATCGGGAAATTAATAGTGCAATTGCCACAAAAGAAGTTAATATTGCTGAAGTCTTAAAGTCGGGAAATCTCTCTGAAGGGGTATTGAATCAGATGCTCCATGAACCTCTAAACTACTATCCGACTTGGGATTTAGCCATTTTATTATCAAAAGCATTCAATATCCCACTCCACCCGAAATTTTCACTTAATTGGAACGAGATTGCAATAAGTGATTTTATTCTATTGTTACAAAAATTAAATGCAAATCCTGATACTTCTCTTCATGTAGATGATGAAATTTTAAGAATAATTAAACAATTAGGCGCCTCATTTGAAATCATTGAGGAAAAAATCCATTCTGAGATTCTTAATCCTTTCTTTACAATATTTAAGCAGGAATTCTCTAAAATGATGGAGATTTTGGAGGAAGATGTGGAAGATTTAACTGTAGAATTTCTTTGTCAAGAAATGCTCAAAATACCTGTTCGCTCGTTATGTTACAGAAGGATAGGTTTTAAACTCATCAGAATAGAAAAAGCAGAGACAAGATTCACCAATCCCCCACACCACAGCTTATTTCCTTTAGGTAAACATGGAGGCCCCCAAAAGGATTTCTTTAAGGTGCCACAAGATACGAGTATTGAAATACGTGTAGCTGATCGTTATTGTGTTTCCTGTAAAATTTATTCCTTCAAAGTGTATTGCCCCGAGTGTAAACAAAAAACTGAACTAAAATATAGATGTCGTGATGGACATACTTCTGATAATTCAATCTGTAGTCAGTGTGAGAAAAGAGCATATCCTACGAAACCTAAAATGCTTAATATAAACGGAATGTTTAATTCTGGAATAAAAAAAGCAGGGTCTCCTGAAGTTAAAAAGGTTAAGGGGATTTCATACCTAGATAATACCTATGGAATTCCAGAGAATTTAATAAAAGGAATATTGAGAGCTAAACATGGGTTATTTGTATTTAAAGATGGTACCACGAGATTTAGCTATACAAATAGTCCAATAAGGACTTTTACACCTAATGAGATAGGTACCTCTTTAGACGAAATTCAAAGACTTGGTTATTCTCATGACATCTATGGTGAAGATCTAACGGATGAGGAACAATTAATCGAAATCTTTCCTTATGATATAATCATTAATAAAGAGGGGGCAAAATTCGTATTTGCGCAAAGTAAGTTTATAGACGATGAATTATCGTTTCAGTATAATTCTTCTCCTTATTATCGATTACAATCCTATGAAAATGTGATTGGATTATTGGTTGTGGGTATCTCCCCAACCTCACAAGTCGGTGTTATAGGACGTATAATTGGATACTCAAAAAATAATGTGCTATTTGCTCATCCTCTTTGGCACCTTCTTAAATCTCGATCTTGTAATGGAGCTACTGATTCAATCACGCTACTACTGGATGTTCTACTCAACTTCTCTAGTGAATTTATACCTGCATCTCATGGAGGAGCCTTAGATGTACCTTCGGTTATCAATTTAGTAGATAGCTGGGTAGATCTTTTAGATTACTCTAAACACAATATTTCGGTAATGAATCGTACATTTTATCAGGAAATACCAAATAATCCAGAACAAATCAACTTATTATCCTATGAAATTTCCTTACTTACATCACCAGAGTTAGCAGTTCAGACTTCCAATGATATATCCATTTTTTCAATAGAGAATAAATTTATTGAGAAAAAAATTGTGGATCGGATAAATATCGCTCTTGAGAGCCTGCAAAGTATTCGAGGAGTAGAGGAAGGAAAATATGTTGATAATTTATTGATCAATGATTTTTTAATTAAGATAACATTGTCTATTTCACGTTTTTTTCAACAACCTGTCAGATGTAAATTATGTAAAACAACTTATAGGAGAGTTCCGTTATCAGACAAGTGTCCATTTTGTAATAATAAAACATTGGAGCTTACACTGTCAAAAGGATGGGTCCTCAGATATCTTCAAATAATAAACCAACTCTCTGATAAGTACTCCGCTGATTTGTCAGAATATACCAAATCTTGGATCAGGTATATTGAGTTAAACAAGAATCTCTTATTCGATGTAGGCCCACGGCCTACAACTCTTTTTTTTAACGACTCTGCCTAAAGAAAGTTTATCCACAGAAATAATTGATCCAGTGTATACTTGGAATTCGTTTTTATGCAAAAGCTTTTTTAGGTAGAGAGTCTTCAATAATTAGAATCTATCGCTCATTATAGACTATACTATGCGAGAGATTAAACAATTGCGTTTATAGGTGATTTCCTAAATGACCAATGACCAAGAAGAAGTATTAGTGGGAGCGTTAATAAAAGGCCCAATTATTTCCATGTCAAGTAATCTCCCCGTCACAGAAGCCGCAAAACTAATGAAAAATCATCAAGTCGGTTCTGTCATAATAAAAGATGAAGATATTGTCGGAATTTTGACGAAAGGCGACATTATTCAAAGAGTCGTTGGTCGTGCATTAGATCCAGGCATTGTTCTTGCAGGAGATGCCATGAGCAAACCAGTTTGCTTTGTTTCTTCTGATGAGACTTTAGATGCCACGATACGCCATATGTCAAACCTAAAAATCGAACGTATATTAGTAGTAGACGCTCAAGACTCGTCCAAAGCATTAGGTATTGTTTCAACTAATGATCTTCTGACTTTTGCTCCAGAGTTGTTGGCTATTCATCGCGAGCAACAAATGATAATGGCTCAACCCAATTCTGAACTAACACCTCCCCATCTTCAAGGATTTTGTGATGATTGTGGTAACTATTCAGTTAATCTATCTACTGCCAATGGATACACTTTATGTAAGCAATGCATTGGTGATCAAACAATAGAAGATCAAATCGATGATGATGAAATAATGTAATATTTGGTTTCGTCCTTATTTTATTGTATTCTCAACATTGAATATCGTGGAATTATGAGGAACAGCCTGTACAATTTCATTAAGGTCAAGGGCTTTTAATTTCGCCTTTTGCTCTGCGGTTGTAACTTTCTTCAAAAATATCTTCTGAATTTGTTTTGCAATTTTACCTTTCGATTCATTTCCAGGTTTTATCATAACTACAATAGGACTATGCTTAGACACCTGCTCTGGAGATCCATAGATAACTTTAATATTAAATTCGTTTTCTTGGTATCCAATAGCAAGCTCTAGGACTGTTCCACGAACATAACTTCTTTTTCCCCTTACCATTATTCCTCCTTTTGGGATATATTCTCCGCTGGGAGCTGAAAAACCTACATTCTCTCCAAGAACATAATAAACATCAATTGCGGTATAACCTGCTTTCCAAGCACTTGAAAAACTGGCTGCCATTCTAGCTGCGAGATGTAATTCCTCCTCAGATATTTCTTTATCACTACTCTCACGAATAATTACGGTGTATGGTGCACCCTGCACTTCTGCATGGAAAAAGAAGTCATCTTTCTTCATTCGTCTTTTAGCAATTTCATCATTTGTAGAGATATCTTTCCCACCGATAATCAAGAATCCATTTGATGAAAATGTCCAATGATACTTCTCATACCAGTTTCTTTTCCGTCTTTTCAGAATTATTGTATCAGCAACGGTTTGTTCATCTATATTTTCATTTAGAGAATTAATTTTAGATTTAGTCTCTAGGATCGCATTTTCTGCGGGCATTACTTTACGTCCTGCTTTTTTGGATCGTTTATAATAATTACTAGCAATTTCTGTAGCATTCTGACGAAAATCTACCTCGATGATATCAAAACTCATATTAATCCTTATAGTTCCACGTTTAGGGGTGATTCCCTCAAATATTCGCGCGGACGATATGTTATTTTCCTTTGCTTGTTCTAATTTCCCTATTATTTTCTCCCACGTTACATTCTTTTTCCGGGCATTCATTATTGTCGAGAGTAATTCATCTATATCACTGAGGTGAAGATATATTGCATCTCCAATCTTTTTGTATAATATTTGTTTTTGCTTATGGTGATTTAAAATCTCCTGTTGAGATTGCAGGACCTTTTCATGCTGTTCTCTCTTACGTTGATAATTATTCAATCCTGGAGAGATTACAGGTGATTCATGTGAATAGAAAAAGTCCAATGCACTCGAAAAAGATTCAAATTCCTTTATTTGATAAGGATTTGATTTGAATAAAATGGGCTGAAAAGCTATCGGTCGCTCTTGAGAATCAATAGACACAGATGGTTCTAGTTCATCTAATTCTTGTGTGATCTCCTGAATAACTGAGAAAATTTTCTCAATATCTTCTTCAGTTATTGTGCTACACAATTTAGTTTTAGGTATAATAGCTCTGGCTAGTATTTCCTCCATTAATATGCCTCCTCCACCAGTATTTCGTGCTAATACTCTGACAATTTCTTCTTCTGTATTGTTGGATGAACTAAGTATTTTTTTTATTTCATCAGCTGGCATAGAAAGAATGGGTTGTCCTCTACTGGGAGGTAATGTAAATTCCTTTCCAGGTAATACATCTCTATGTCGCATCTTCCTATACCAAGAAGCAAAGATGACTTTGTTTTCATCTCCCACAACAACAAAGTTGGGTTTAGTTCCAAACAGCTCAACAATTACCTTATAGGTCTGCTTTCCCAATAATTCAAATTCCACTAATCGGTCAAAATCGATTTGTTTAATGTTTTTAATAATTGCTCCCTTAAGATGGGCTCTTAATGCTAATATCTTATCTTCAGGTCGTTCTGGTACATCATACTTGAATTCAGATATGTGAATTCGTGTACCTGGTTCAATTAACAAAAAAGGGGTTTTATAACGTCCCATTCCTTTAAGTTTAAAGAGAAAAAATCTGTCCGAACTATCACGATAGACATTATCCACTCTATATCCGATAATCCCCTGTAATTCTTTTATGATGGCAAAGATATCCAAGCTGGACATTTGTTTCATGAGAGACATTAACTCCTGAGATATTTTACAGAGAATAGGTCTGAGTTACAGTTACCTTACGAGATAACTCCCAATTTCCTAATATCTCTATTTTCAAGCAAAATCGTATAATTGAGATTTATGTTTTGTTAGATTAATGATTGAAAGAAATCGATTGGAGTTAATCTTATCGTCTTTCTCTGATTTGAATAAGTAATTTACATTGGATTTGTGAAGATTTATTAAGTGTGGTATGAAATTTGCATTATAATTGATAAGAGGGGAGAAATAGTAATATAGATAGCATATAGAAAAATGGACGGTCATAAATGGAATCAACAGAGTCTCGAACAAAAACCACGAATCCCCTAATTAATACCATATTAGTTATTTCTGTCGGCTTATCAGCCTTAGAAATATCTCAGTTAATATTTGATCCTTCTAAAGCTGCAGCAATTACTTCTTTGAGATTTGATCATGTTTTTGCGAATATGTACCAAGGAATGTTCTTGAGAGCAGAAACATTAACTTCATTCTGGTCGGTATTAGTAGCATGGGCAATTTCAGGGATGGTAGCGGGTGTTAGAGCAAAACATGGCCTTTTAGGCGTAATAGCTGGATTCTTCGGAACTCTCTTAGGTTCAAGCCTTCTGCTGGTTGTTCATTTTGGAAGTGAGACAAATGTGACAATCGCAAATGAGTTCATTATTGGTGTGGTTGCTTCCACCCTTGTCGCCTGTATCGCGGCATATGCAACAGGAACAGCAACAAAACCCAAGAAGGCATCTGTTAAATATAAAAAGACAAGAAAAGCATGGGACGCATCAAAAACAAAAGATGTATGGATGTGTAACAGGTGTGGTCAGAAAATCCCCCCAGGAGCATTTACCTGTCCCAATTGTGGGGAACCTGTTATCGAATAAAAAGAAGGAAATTGATAAAAAAGAAGAATGTTATTCACATAATTCTCTTTTGTCTTAGATCTTCTAATTTCTCACTTATTGAATCGATTTCTTCTGATAATTGGATCAGAACCGAATCCAATTCACGAAACTTTCTATTCTCAACCACAGTAAGAAGATCTTTTACAACAGTCCCTAATTCATTTGATCGAAGGGATTTATGAGCATTCCGAACTGTGGGTTCCATATGCTTTAGTATATCAATAATTTCTCTTGATAATTGTGTAGCTTGGCTTGGTAGTGAACTTTCCATAATTTCGATTCCAGAGATTTCTGCGAGGAGATCTGTTAGATCCCAATATCTCTCTCTTAGTTCATCGATAA
This sequence comes from Candidatus Heimdallarchaeota archaeon, assembly GCA_019057635.1. Taxonomy (GTDB): domain Archaea; phylum Asgardarchaeota; class Heimdallarchaeia; order Hodarchaeales; family Hodarchaeaceae; genus Hodarchaeum. Next base: position 9,856 of record DXJL01000100.1, on the reverse strand, counting down.
TTACACCGATTCGTTTAAATCTTTGTTTTTTATCTAAACCATCATCCGAACTTCCATTAGCAGCCGCTAATTTGGAAGCGTGGGTGCGTAACTCTTCATAAAAATCTGAAGAGAGAGCACGTCTGTCCTCAATTTCACGCACCATTCGATTCATTTCAGAATAAACAGAAGTAGAGGTGCGATATTCGGTGTTGTTCAAACTTTTTCTGTCTCCTATAAAGTGATTACAATTCCTTGTGGAAGAATTAACGGACGTATCAAATCCGTTGAGTATTCGTTGTTAGTACTAGAAACACCGTAATAATACATGAAATGTAATTCACTAATGAGTAATAAGCTTTTCGAAAACTGAAAACGAATTCTTCAGAATTAATAGATCCTTTTTTCATTAGGTTGCTACTTCGAGTAATAAGCTTATAGATTACTCTTCTCTACATTTTATCACGGTTTTATTTATTGAAATACCAACTATTTCACGAAATGAGTAATTTTGCTTAAAGATTTCTTTTAGTTTCTATGGAGGAATAAAGATATTCATGAGGATTATGAGAAAAGAATTTATATGACTTGTTGATATCTAACCACCCTTTATCGCTTGGAATTAGTTGTCAGATAAAAACGATCATATTAAATATAAAATCATTTAGAGGAGTGATACGTTATATTCACTCATTTAGTCTGAAAAACATTGAGGATTTAGAATAGGATTCTTAAACTACTTCAATCATAGGTTGTTATTATGGATGCAATAGTTTTAACGGCTGGGAAGGGTACACGACTTTTACCACTGACAAAACATTTACCCAAACCATTGTTCCCAATCGCAGGGAGACCATTACTTTGCAATATTCTGGACTCATTTAGTGAGAAGATTTCACGAGCGATTATTGTTGTTGGACACGAAAAAAAACAAATCATGGCGAGAATAAATAAGGAATCCTATCCATTTGAAATTGTCTGGGTAACCCAAAAGGAACAAAAGGGGACTGGTCATGCTATCCAATTGTGTGAACACCTTATTGCCTCAAAACAGTTTTTTATGATGTATGGAGATATATTTGCAAGTCGAAATACTATCCAAAACATCATTAATTATCCTCTGTCAACAAAAAAATTAAATGGTGTTATAGCGACATTTGAAGTAGATGCACCAGAGAAGTATGGGTGTTTAGAAACCGCTAATGAGAAACTAGTTCATATTTGGGAAAAAAAACCTGATCCACCAAGTCGTTTCATCAATGCAGGATTGATGATCATACCTGAAGAGATTTTTACAATCCTAGAGAAATTAGAGGAATCAGATCGAGGGGAAATTGAACTTACAGATGGAATTAATAAATTAATACAAGCTGGTAGACCCTTTGGCTTTTATGAAATTGATGATTATTGGATAGATACTGGTTACCCCTGGGATTTACTTGCAGCAAATGCACTTGGACTAAAACAAATACGCCGTGACTCTAAAATTTTGCCAGTAGCAGGTGTGACAATAGAAGGTCCCGTGGAAATTTCTGATTCGGCAGTCTTACGCCCAGGAACGTTTATTCAAGGGCCAGTAGTCATTGACGAAGATGCTGTGGTTGGTCCAAACAGTTTTATTCGATCAGGAACCTATATCGGAAAAAATGTTCGGATTGGTAATGCTGTGGAAATTAAAAATAGTATTATTCTTGATGGTACAACTATTGGTCATCTATCCTATGTAGGTGATTCGATCATTGGGAGTAGGTGTAATTTTGGTGCAGGGACTAAGGTTGCTAATTTAAAATTGGATGATAGATCGATTTCGATGCAAATTCAAGGAAATCGGGTTGATAGTGGAGAAAGAAAATTAGGCACAATAATGGGAGATAATGTTAAAACAGGAATAAATGTTTCAATTATGCCTGGGATATCCATTGGTGAGAACTCTCGTATTGGTGCACATACTCTTATATCTACTAATATTCCACCAAACAGTCTTTCTTATTATGAACCCGAGACTGGTCGTGTAATCCTTAAAGAAAACAAGTAGGGGTAGAGTACGTATGAGAACCTCTTGGGTTAGAGAAATTAATGTTTTTCAAAAACCAACTCGTTCGATAAATTGGCGAATTGGTCTTGTTTATCCAAACTCATATTCGGTTGGGATGTCAGGTTTATCCGTGAAATTACTATACCACCTCTTAAATCAGCATCAAAACATTTTTACTGAACGAATTTTTAAACCCAATGAAAAAAATGTGATAGCTCGTTCTTTAGAAACAGATTCCGCTCTACCTCAATTCAATGTGTTAGCTTTTTCCTTCCAATTTGAATTAGACTATATTAATGCAATTAAAATGCTTCAGATATCGAAAATCCCGCTTTTTACGAAGGATAGAAATAATTCTCATCCTCTTCTTATTGCAGGCGGCCCTGCAGTTACTGCAAATCCATTCCCGATCCTAGATATATTTGATTTTGTTTTTATCGGAGAATTCGAGTCCATTGCAGACGATTTTCTTGAAACCTTAATAGACAGTAAGTTTACCAATATTCACGATTCAATAGCGATTCTTCCTGGGTTCTGTAGTTCAGATAATTATGTAGAATCTGTAAAAACAATTGTTACAGAAAACTTAGATGCTGTTAATTATCCAGTAGCACAGGTGAGACCAATATATGGCCAACCTCAGAAAAAAATTGGTCTAGACGGGTACTTTCTACAAGTCTCTCGTGGCTGTCCCCATGGATGTCATTATTGCCTCATTGGAAAAATCTTTCGGCCACATAGAGAGCGAAGTATTACCAATTTACAACAATTAATAATCTCAGGCAATATTGAAACTCAAACAAGCTACTTTTCCTTAATTGGTTCGAGTACGGCAGACTATAGCAAGATTAATGAATTGATTACCTTTTTCTTAGAGAAAGGATTACGGTTTACTCTACCCAGTATCAGAGTAGATTCAGGTGAAGAGATTCTTCATTTATTAAAGCAATCTGGACAAAATTCACTCACAATAGCACCTGAAACTGGATTAACTGAAACACGAAGAGCTGTTGGGAAGAAAATCTCAAATGAGCAGATTTATTCTTTTACATCAGAAGCTACTAAATCTGGAATATCACAATTAAAGACTTATTTCATTCTTGGTTTAACCTCTGATCCAAATATGGAAGCTAAAGCAATTGCAGATTTAATGACTGATCTTAAACTTAAAAATGCAAATATGAAATTTAAATTATCAATCACTCCCCTGGTGCCGAAAAAAGGAACAAAATTTGGAACCCAGTGTGTGGATTATGCTTCCATTGATAAAGGGGTGAAATTTCTGAAGAAAAACTTAGGAAAGAATCTAACTTACAAAGTTTTCCCAACACGTTGGGCTGTTATACAGGCGATCTTATCCATAGGAGGAAGAGAATTAGCACCTATAATGGAGGAGCTAGCTTTGCGTGATGGTTCATATCAAGCGTGGAGGAAAACCTTAAAGGTTGATCCTCAAGATTTTTATCAACAGAATTACTGTAGTTGATTGAGATTACTTTATCTGGAATCTAATTCGATAAATGATTTTGCATCTCTTAGATACCGCACTACATCTTTTATATTTGAAATAGGCGAAATATCAACACTTTCAATACGCTGTTGTCTAATTCTATCAAGCAATTCTTCCGCTAGTTTTAAAATTCTTGGCACTTTTGCTTTTTTCTCAGATGTAAGTTCAATGAGAAGATCTTCTGCAGCATACATTTTTCCTTGAGCCATAAGAAGGATTGAATTAAGCCATTTTCCCTTTGCCACTCTTGGAGTATCTGTAATAGTTTGAAGACCATCCTCAATTGTTTTTTGAGCAGTCGATAGGATGCTAATATCTTCTGAAATCCGATACTCGTATAAATATCCTTCTGTAAGGGCAAACAAAACAGAAGATCGAATTTCTTTACATTCTTCGGAGTTTAATAACACATCTTCTAATAAACTCTTTACCAATCCAATATTGTGATTACTTAATTCGTATTTACCTTTAATATATTGATAATATAGTTCTGTACAATCACTGAATTTTCTTTCAGCCAGGATAGAAATGAATTTCTTTGCTTCTTCTTGTTTATTCAAATCAAGCAAAAGCTCAGCATATTTCAACTCATAATGACATTTAAGTTTATAATTTAGTGATTTATTTGCTAGTGCTAATCCTCTATTAGCGTAATTTAACGCAGAATCATTATCTAACAATAAAAAGGCGATGTACGCGAGTCCAAATTCTGCTCTTGCCTGATACATATCATTATTGAAAACTTCGGCTACATTCTGCAGTTGTGAAAAAGTTCGATCTGCATTATCAAGTTCTCCGCATTCGATCAGCATTTGGGCTTTTTGGGATAATGGATAAACAGCAAGAGGCCCTGGTTGATCTTGATCTGGAGTTAAAGTATTTGCTATGCTTATTGCTTTATTGAAATATTCCCTAGCTCCCTCTATACCAGATTTCTTACCCAAATAATTCGCATAATTTGGTATGCAATAATTGACCTGTTTTTTGCACCGATCGCACTTAAATGCTTGAAAGATGACATAACATTGTGAAGGTGGGAGGCTTCGTCTTCATCTGAGGATAGGAGCGTGTAGGTGAGGGCGCAATCTAAATTGTTTCCTGTCTTAAGGATTGATGAAAGAAGTTCGTCTCGTTTTTTGTAATCGTATTTCTTCTTCTTCTTATTCACAAATAAATATACGGGGATTAAAAACGGATATTGGGTTATTGGGCTTGCAGATTCAATTCTTAATAAGTCTCTAATTTCATCGTACACGGATACTAATTTCTCATGGTTGTCAGAATTGCTCAATATCAATGAATATGGAGTAATGATATCTATAATCGCATCTTTATCCATAGCGAGCTTTATCTCTTCAAAACCTTTTTCTAAAAGGGTTAGCCCTCGTTCATAATCGATAAATTCCGCTAATCCTAATCCAATGTAACAAGTGAGCAAAGGGGTTTTTTTAAACTTATTTAAGAGTGAGCGATGAGATGCAAAGAATTCTAAATCGGTTAAAATCCATGCCAACTTAGCAGTCAATGCCCAAAGACTAGGTGAGTCTATATTATGTTGAACTTGGAGTTCTCTTACTAATTCATACCAATTTTCAAGTTTAAGTTCAGATTTATCCTTTAGGAAATTTGCTATTGATTTTTTGAGTAATTTTAGAGTTTTAGATGATAATCGTGTCTCGAATGCTTGAATCTCGGGTGGAAATATGATTTGTCTCATCGATTAGTACAATTTTATAGTAGTGATTAAAAGTTTCAGGTATAAGTATAGTAAATATTCCATCAAAAACTACTGGAGATTGAATCAACATGGGTGTACTTATTGGCATAGTAGGCAAGCCTTCTTCCGGAAAAACCACGTTTCTTAATGCGTTATGTAATACCTCAGCAAAAACTGCTGATTATCCGTTTACTACAATTCAGCCAAATCAAGGAGTAGGATTTGTTACTACTCCATGTGTGTGCCATGAGTTTGACGTTACATGTGAGCCTCGTAATTCTGAATGTGTAGACAATGTTAGGAAGATACCAGTAAAAATCATCGATGTCGCGGGACTTGTTCCAGGAGCGTATGAAGGAAAAGGGATGGGAAATCAATTTTTATCAGATCTTGCTCAAGCAGATATTTTAATTCATGTATTAGATGTGTCTGGCTCTTTGAATGAGGAAGGAGAGCAAGTTAAAACAGGAAGTTATGATCCAGAGCAAGATATCGCTTTTCTTGAGAATGAAATTGCCCAGTGGATGAATGGTATTCTGAAGAAAGACTGGACGAAAGCAGTTCGAAAAGCAAAGACTGAGAGTACAAATATTATCGATTTCATTGCTAATAAACTAACCGGAATTAAGATTAGTAAGCCAATCATTCAAAAGTCAATCTCAAACTTGAAATTAGATGCGTCTAAGGTAGATGAATGGAGTGACGAGCAAATATTAAATTTATGCAAAGAAGTCAGGCTATTGGGGAAGCCTATAATCATTGCGGCAAATAAAATTGATCGCCCCACCTCTACAATGAACTTTAACAAATTAAAAGAAAAATATGGAGAGATGATAATCCCCACATCAGCACTTACAGACAATGTTCTGAGAAAGTTTAGTGAACAGAATAAAATTGAGTATGTATCTGCGAGTGGGTCCCTTTCAATAATAGGTGAGGTTTCTTCCAAAGAGGAAGAGATAATCAATAAAATAAAAACTGAAATCCTTGAAAAATATGAGACTACAGGAGTTTTTCAGACTTTAAACCAAGCGGTATTCAATATTTTGGAACTCATTCCAGTTTATCCAGTTGCAGATGCCTCAAAACTAAGTGATCAAGATGGAAAGGTATTACCTGATACTTATTTGGTCACCAAGGGAACTACTGTAAAAGAACTTGCTGGAATAATTCATCAGGATCTTTATAAGAACTTTATTTACGGGATTGATGTAAGGGCCAACCGTAAACTTTCTGATAAACACGAACTTAGCTCAGCGGATATTATAAAGATTGTTGCTGCAGTATAGAGACTAAGATCAGCTATTTGTTATCAGGAGTAGAATACCGTTTTTTAATTACCTGACGATTTCTGATCTTGCTTGCCTTTCGAAAATAGTGACCGTTTGTTCTTATAGTCCCGAAAGCTCTTACTCCTTCCTTTTCAAGCTGTTCTAATAGCTCATCTGCTTCTTGCTCTGAAAGACGACCTTGCCCTAATGAAAAATCGATTATTTCTTTTGCTTCTTTCTCGGTTCGAGCACGGCATAAGTAATCTGATACAGAGGGCATAAAATCTCTAAAAGGATCAATTAAATTTTCATGACCTTCTCCTTGTTTAGATGGACCGAAATTACCTTCCACTACATCAATATTGATATTCATCGATTTTCTTGTAATTTCAGCATGTAAATGTGGGAATTTTTCCTCCATATCATCAGTACTAACTTTCTGTGATACACTTAATATTTCTGGAGAAAGGAGCTCTTTCACATCCTCTTCAGCATTTAATTTTACGCTTTTCTTCCGCATGTCCGATTCTTCAGCATCTTTCATAAAAAAGCTTCCAATCATTAACTCTGTTTGAGGTCACGAGCATTCACACAAAATTCTGGCAATTTTCCTAATAAAACTAGCCGTATTTGTTCTGCTGTTATGCTTCCAGCACGCTCTTGTGCTTCTTTTGTCGATGCAGCTACATGTGGAGACACATAGAGATTCTCTAACTCAAATAATTTACTTTCTTTTACTGGTTCAACCGTAAAGACGTCTAGTGCGGCCCCAGCAATTTTTCCTTCTTTCAACGCAACATATAAGGCCTCTTCATCGACAATACCTCCACGGGCACAGTTCACTAGGTATGCTGTTGGCTTCATTAGGTCAAACTCACGATCACTAATCATTCCACGAGTTTCATCATTAAGTAAGGCATGTATCGTAATAAAATCAGATTTTTCAAATAATTCCCCAAGATCGATAATTTCATCTGCTCCAAATTTCAAGAAAAGTTCTGGAGGAAGATAAGGATCATAGATTATGGGTTTCATTCCAAAAGCAAGTGCTCGTACTGCTACTTCCGATCCAATCCTACCACAACCAACAAAACCTAATTTTTTGCCAAATAATTCCATCCCCATAAATTCTTTTTTCGGCCATTCCCCTCTTTTTGTTCTAATACTCGCTTGAACCACTCGACGGCCAAGAGCAAGGATAAGCGCAATGGTCATCTCCGCTACAGAAATTGTAGAAGCACGAGGGGAATTAACAACATAAATTCCTTTTTTCGTGGCTGTTCCCACATCGATATTATCAACCCCAACACCTGCTCTTCCTATGACTTTTAATTTTGTCCCTGCTTCAATGACTTCACGGGGTATTTTAGTAGCACTTCGGACAATCACTGCGTGATATTTACCAATCTCAGATAATAATTCTTCAGGAGTATAGTGGTGTTCTACGACTTCAAATTCTTCCTTAAGTTTAGCAACCGCAGAGGAGGCAATGGAATCTGCAATAAGAACTTTCATCATTATATTTTTCATCTCTGTGTTAGTGATGGGGTATTTAGATTAGGATATGGTCTTCATTTGTCATGATATCGTTAGAAATGACAATAGACATATCTAAGACATTTATAATGCTTATTGAATGCAATTAAACAGACTAGTATTAAAGTTCCGATATTTTATAATATGTAATTGCATTTGTAATTTCATGATACTTGCTTATCTCTAATAGTAATTCATCTGGAGAATACTGCTTTGTTACTACTTCAAATTCTTCCCGTAGTTTATTAACAGCAGAGGGGGAAATTGTGTCTGTTATCAAAATCCTTTTTTTAATTTGCTCTGATTGCATTATTATATTCACTTTAATCTCTAATTCTTGCATAACTAAGTTAAATGACTTAGCTTCATATCAATTCTATTTAATAGACACACTTATCTGAGAAAAAGACCAAATTAATAATTACGATGATACTACTCATTTGGGTAGTATTTTTGGTGATCTAATGATCAATTACCATCTAGCATACTCTATAGGGAGGGATTTGAAAAATGACGATTTTTATCCAGTTTAAGCGCAAGCATTTAAAACAGCCAGCAGTCGAGCCTCCAATAAGTATCTCCATTCTGGAATGTTGCGTGGATCAGATGATTCGTTTAAACGCAGAACCTAACGGAGGTAAATTATATGAGTTCATACAAGTATGTATCTAAATTCTGGAAAGAACGAACCGTTGAGTTCAAAAAGCTTAGAATCTCAAGGCTAGTCAAATGGCGGCGAGAGCCCAGTATCGTTCGCTTAGATCATTCTACAAGAATTGATCGTGCCCGTGCTCTTGGATATCGCCGTAAAAAAGGATTTATTTTAGCCCGTGTCCGTGTCCCGAGAGGAGGACGCAGAAAATCTCGGCCTGTTCAAGGACGTCGATCTAAACGAATGGGTGTTAATCGAATTACCCCAAAAAAGTCACGTCAATGGATTGCGGAAGAAAGATGTGCAAGAAAATTCCCCAATCTTGAAGTTTTGAATAGCTATCCTGTATTAACAGATGGTCTTCATCGCTGGTTTGAAGTCATTTTAGTGGATCCTGAAGCCCCTGAAATTCAATCAGACCCTAAAATAAACTGGATCTGTAATCAGGGTCATAAAGGTCGTGTCTTCAGAGGTAAGACATCTGCAGGGCAGAGAAGTCGCGGACTACTTCGAAAGGGTAAAGGAAGCGAGCACACTCGTCCATCATATGATAGATAATCCTTCATAACGTCTTTATGGATCTAGAAAACGTTCAATCCAAAATCTCTTTTCCTTTTTTATTTTAAGAGATGGGAATATTGAATAATATCAGCTCTGGTTTATTGAAACATTAATCATAGCTCCAAAAAATGAATAAGAACTTTATTCAGTTCATCCAAAATCTTCTCATTCAGAGTAACCTTTAATAAGATCGTATCTCGAAAGAAAATATACTCGAATGCATGAAAATATACAGGAATGTGATTTGTGTGCCTCGTAAATTTGTTGATTATATTACTCATGATACTAATTCCAATTTACAGGCCATTCTTGAAGTTAGTAACCTTCTTGGGTTTTCTCAAATCTGGTTGGGTAGAGAGTGGGACGCCAAACCATTCGATTTAAACACACTTTCAAGTACTCATTCTTTAGATCTCATAAATAGGTTAGATATTGACTCCAGTAAGATACCAAAGGAAAAAATTGTTCAGATTCTACGAAGAGAAAGAAGAAATTTCCCTATTATATCCGTAAGATGCGTTGATGCCGAGATTGCTGGTTGGGCTGCACAAGACAATAGGATAGATATTTTATCATTTCCACCACATCAGATTGG
>DXJL01000099.1 GCA_019057635.1 Candidatus Heimdallarchaeota archaeon | reverse complement strand
TGGCAGAACAACAATTTGAACAACACACTGTGTTGAAATCACTATTACTGCATTTACTTCCTGGTATTCCGATATTAATCGGATTATTTTTTTTCTCTCAACCATTATTTGCTGAACTCTTAGGAATCGATATAGAGCTTAGAGTAATACTAGGACTCAACTTGGCTGGTCTCTTTACATTGGCACCTCTGCAACTTGGAATCCTGTTGTATGAAGGGAAAAAGTTAAATGGACGATATACTCTAAAGGGAGTGCTTGGAAATACCGAAAAAAGTCCGTTGAAGGATTATTTAATATTCGTACCAATATTTCTTATTTTTTCAATTCTAATGTTCACCCTAGTTGCTCCAGTTGTGAATCCAGAGATAATAAATGCATTATTTTCGTGGTATCCTGAAGAATATAATTTACAAAATGCGATGAATCTAGATGACCTACAAGTTTTTGCGGCGTATTCAGGGGTTTTTTTGCTTTTAGCTCTTTATATAATATTGAATGGAATCCTATTGCCGTTTGTTGAAGAATTATATTTCCGTGGATATTTACTTCCAAGAATGGATACTTACGCCTATAAGTGGGCCCCTGCGATAAATGTGATTCTCTTTTCTCTGTACCATTTCTTCTCACCATGGGAAAACCCCATACGAATCATTGCACTGTTACCTTTGGGATATTTGGTATGGTGGAAAAAAGATATGCGATTTAGCATGCTAGTTCACATTCTACTTAATACAGCTGGCGGACTCATGATATTGATGGCCGTACTGGCTGCATGAAACGCAAATAAAACATAAAAATACAGGAAACAAAAAAATTGGGTGCTGTAATATTAAATGGGGATCTTAAAGGGCATACTAGATTAGCAGGAATTCAAGGGATACTCGAAGATGAACTTAAGGAAGCTGGTTGGAATACAGAAACATTTGTTCTCAACGAGTATAATATTAAAAGTTGTACTGGTTGTTTTAAGTGTTGGGACACAACTCCTGGTATTTGTACAGGAGTGAAGAACGATGATGCCAATAAAATAGTGGAAACAGTAATTCAAAATGAATTGCTTGTTTTTTTAACTCCCCTTACCTTCGGAGGTTACTCTTCAGAGCTAAAAGCAATCATTGAAAGGATGCTTGGATTGTTACAACCTGGACAATTGATCGTTGATGGTGAATCACATCATCTAAAAAGATACGAGCGTTATCCTTCAGTATTAGCGTTTGCTGTTACTGATAAGTTGGATAAAGAAGAGGAGGTTCTATTCAAGAAATTACTTGAACGCCATAGTCGAAATTTCTATCCTCCAATGCATAAAACAGAAGTTTTTCAGACCAAAGAAAATGAAGAAACTATTCGAGATCGAGTAAATAAGTGTATCCAGAAAATAAAGGTAGGAAATAGGAGAGGATAAAATGACTAAAGCAGTTTTATTGATGGGAAGTCCCCGAGGGAGAAAAAGTACCTCAAATGCTGTTTGTATCTACCTACAAGAAATATTCGAGAAAAACGGGTTGGAAAGCCAAGATCCGATTTTCATTAGAAATCATGTGGCTACTGAAGAAAAGATGAATGATATGTTAGTAGCTATAGATCAAGCTGATATCATCGTCCTAGTAGCACCATTGTATGATGATACCTCTCCAGCCATAGTAACCAGAACAATGGAGGCTATGGCAAAAAATAGCAGTAAATACGCGAATAAACGGTTTTTACCAATAATTAACAGTGGATTTCCTGAACCCTTCCATATTACCGAGATAGCTATTCCAATCTATCACAAATTTGCCACCTCATTGGGATTACATTGGACAGGAAGTTTAGCTCTTGGAGGAGGGGAAGCAATGCGAGGAAGTATTGGAAAACTATTGAATGAAAGTGGAGGATTTGGTAAAAAAGTAATGAAAGCTTTAGATAGAGTTGTTGAATCATTTGTTACAAATAGTGATTTTGGAGACGAAGCCCTTGAAATTTTCTCACTAAAAATTTATTATAACCGAGTTATGCGGAAATTCATGCTATGGATAAATAATCGTAGCTGGAAAAAAACAGCCAAGAAAAATGGTGGTCAGGTCGATGCACGACCTTATTCGACCTAATCCCCTCTCTTTCATTCTTTCTTCTTTATCACTCATTAGTGGAAATTGTTTGGCCTTCAGGTTTATAACGCCAAAAGACATACAAAAGCACAATGAAAGAAATACCGATTGATGCAAGCATTTGTACCTCTTCAAATTGACTTGTGGCCCCAGAGAGGGCAAAGACTGTATTTGCTTCTAAACCAGCATAAAATGCAACAAATGCTAAATAAAAGATAATTAATACTTTACAATAGGAGGGGATTATATCTAACCACTTTTTAGGATTCCGTAGAATCCCTCGATTTAATTTCACCTGGTTTGAGGTGTCTTTTATTGCAATCACCCTAAAAACCGAAAAGAATATTACTATGAATAGGCCGATTAAGTCTAGAATATCATTTAACGATTGAAGACCAAGCGAAAAAGAGAAAGCAAAGGGGAATGCTTTTAATAGCACATATATTATTAGAAACGGAAATAAAAACATAAAATTGGCCATTCTCCGCTCCTGTAACTCATTTACTCCTCTTTTGTGCTTCAAGTATATTTCTAAGAAGATAAGAGATATTATGATAGTTGAAATAGTAACTACTCCTATTAGCATGAAAGATACACCAGATGAGGAATAGAATATATCGGGAAAATCACTGAGGGCAGCATACGGAAGACCCTCCCCAATGTCATCGTCAAAATTAATTCCAAAGGTACTGGAGATTATTCCAGCAATTCCAATAACTAATAGGATTGTTAGTATGAATATTGGAATATTATATTTGTTATATCCCTTAAACGGCCTCGGAAAGTCCTTTGCAATCATATCAAAGGTGAGAAGTAGACCAGTAAACACTAATAGTGGCTGGAGAACGACCCAAATTATCAAAAACCCTATTCCTGCCTCATAAGAGATAGCTATGATAAGAGTTTCAAATGTTTCGGGAAATACTAGAAATTTAACTACTTGGTAAATTAAATAAAGTATAGTAAGTGAGAAAATAATGAGAATTGTTCTTCTTCTCTCTTTACTTTGTGAAGCATAATCTTTAATTGAATTAAAAGCGTGTTTAATAGGCTTATCCTGGGTAATAAAAAAATAAAAGATGCTCAGAACGAGTATGACGACAATAATAAATGCTACTTCTCCGTACCTAGATAAAGGGAACATTTCCATTAAATCAACGTTTTCTTTGTTACTCCATTCTTCTCGAACTGACGCAGGAATATTACCTTCAGCAAATTGAAGAAATGCGAACAGAAAGGCGCACAGATATAGTAGGAAAATCAAAAATTTGAGAACAGAAATCTTTCTTTGAGATTCATCCTCACCTCGATGATAAAATAATCTCTTAAAGCCGATTATGTAGATTAGAATAATTTGTGAATGGAATATAAGATTCATTTTTTTCATTAAGTTACGTATAACAGTTCCTTCAGTTGACATGAGAGAATCAATCTTACCCTTTCGTACTTAATCTTGTAGATGATAAAACAAGGAGTATCCATTTTTTTCATTATTTAAAAGAATTTAGGCAATTCTATGATTTATTATATATCAAATGTCAGAAATTGAGAGGTTTCATAGACTCTATTGCCGCTTGAACTTTGCGATTGGTATCAAGGGAGTGCATAAAGCCTAGGTCGACATATTCAAGTAATTCATAATCTAGCCTACGGTGATCTAGAGAAAAGCCATGAGCAAACCAATTTCGGTTATACGGATCAACTATTACTCCTTCCTTCGCTAAATGCATGAATATTTTTGGCAGGAAGGAAATAATGAGGCGTGCTTCCTTTGTCTTAACTTCTGTGAGTTTAGTACCATTACTATATCTTTGAACAATGAACGGAATGGTCTTCTGTTCCACTGTAAAGGTACCTAATCCAAATACATCCGAAAATATTATATTAATCTCTTTGTCTCCAAGTTTAAATTTGTGATTGCGATATATTGTATTAACATCTTCCACTGCAACATAGTGATTAGCAATTTCCCTTAATCCAGCGTGGTATGGTTTAATTATGAATGTTGTTAAATCTGAAACGGGAAAAAAATACAGAAATGGGGTATGCCTCCCTCCAGCTGTAATTTGTCCAGTGGATTCTTTTGTATAGCGAGGTAGGAGCGATTGATACGCTTCTCTTTCTGGGGATCCACTAGTGGCATTTATTATGTCCGCAGTAGTTGTGATCTCTATATATATTTTATTAATGACCTTTTCATTAAAAAATTCAGTTTCTTTTGCCAATGTGAGGGAAACTGTAACTGTCATAAACTTAAAACTACCTACCGTGGTAGAGGAACGAGTATTATCATTCATTTTATATTGATTGTTTTCGACAAAAAAACATGAGAGGGATAGGAAACGATTTATTGAAGATATTCAACGAGAATTCATACTAAATTAGTATTCTCTAAAAAGGCTTCAAATTGGGAAAGCGCCTCAGGCATGTTTTTCCGGCCAAATCCTAGTCTAAAATGATTGTCTCCATACAGAAAGGCACTACTGGGTAAAAGTAATACACCCGCTTTCTCAATACTCTGGGTACAAAATTTTTCTGATGAAAAGTCTTTTGTTAACTTGGGAAACGCAATAGGCCCAGCTTGGGGTCTTACCCAATCCATGAACGGAGTTTTCTTGAAAAATGGATCCAGCAATTTCAAATTTGATATGATAATTGAAAGATTTCTTTCAACTAATTTATGATAATTTTCGAGAGCTAATGTAGCTAAATATTCGCTTACTATACTGTTACAAATGGTTGTATAATCTTTAAAACTAGCAAGCTTGTTAAGAAGATTCTGATCTTTAGTTGCCGTCCAACCAATCCGAAGCCCCGCTAATCCAAACGATTTTGACATAACACCTAAGGATATGGCTTTATCATACAGATCACACGCGGGTTGCAAACGTTTAGATCGATTATATTCAAGCAAACGATATACTTCATCGGATAGAAGATAGAGGTTATTATCTTGGGCAATTTCAATAATCGCTTCATATTTCTTCTGTGATATCAATGATCCAGTAGGATTATGAGGAAAATTAATTACAATAGCTTTCGTCTTTGCATTAATATTATTTATCAGAATATCGAGATCTAAATTCCAATTATCGGAGTTCATTGTCCATTTTGTTACCTTACATCCAATAGCTTCCGCAATTTCGAATAACGATTGGTAAGCGGGAAACTGCACAATTAAATGGTCTCCAGGATTTAATACGACATTCATAAAGGCAAAAATGCCTTCTTCTGCACCTGCAAACGCCAAAATATCTTGGTTGGAGATATCTTTATAGAGTGTGGTAATTGCATCTCTCAATTCAGGGCTACCTTGAGAGTCAGTATAACCTAACTTCAGATTCTTGAACTTATTCTCAACACCATCTTCTAATTGTAAAATCTCTTGTATAGAAAAAGACTCACAATCCGAGGCACAAAGTAAATATGGGATTTCAAATTCATATTGGGCAAAATAGCGTTCCAGAAGAAAATCATTGAGTTTCATAAGAACTAATACACCTCAAAGTGAGGATATGCATGATCTATGATCGATTCACATTCCATTAATAATTATTCAGGATTTTTGGAAGCGGGAGGAAAATACTGTGTTTGTACATCCTGAAGTACATCAATAAGTTCCTGTAGATCATTTGGACCTAACTGAAGACTCATGACTGGACCAAGCTTTGTAGAATAGGAACGGCCATTAATCACTGAAAAACCCAAGTTCTTAAATTGATCCTTCTGGGTAACCGAAACTACCATCTTACTGTCAAATCGACCATTAATCCATTTATCAAATAGTTTATCGGAATATTGGAACAAAGATTTCACACCATATATTGAACGAGATAACAAATATATTAACAATTGGGGTAATATCAATACTTGGATTTCTCACATAAATTTGGTTTATAATCCAGTCTACGATCATTGTTCGATCTGAATATTTAGAATATTAAGGAGAGAGATGATAAGCTTTAAAAGATGCAAATCGTAAAATTGATGAATCAAAAGGGGATAACTGAAATACTAGCTCTAAGATTTTTAATTTAAGGAATGTAAATGGGTTTTTCATTTGGTTGAGGAATTTAAGAAAAAAGAAGAAGCAGATCAACTTATTGATGAAGAACCCGAGTTCGAAGAACTAGACACATCTCATTTAGAAGCCATAAAAGATCTTGATGAAATGATCCTCTACCCAGAATTTGAAGCGTATTGGATGTTGTTATTTCCTGAACTGAATTTATACCGATTTGTACATCACGATGAGGAAATAGAAGATATTTATGAGGTAGATGAAGAAGAACTATACCGACCGATCCTTCTAATTCATGGATTTCATTCCAGTCACCTCACCTGGAATTGGATGGTTCAGCAAATATGGATTGATGGATTTCGCAATGTCTTTGCAATGAGAATGCATTCTTATATGGTTGGATTGGATGTTCTTAGTGAGCAACTAGACGAAGTAATTAGCAAGATATTAATGATGCTCCCTAATTATAAATTCGTTCACATAATAGGCCATTCTATGGGAGGTATGATTGCTAGATACTACTTGAAGAAGGTTGGAAGAGTTGATCCCAAGGTAAGATTGCTAGTTACTCTCGGATCGCCTTTAAGAGGACTTTTTCGTTGGT
This sequence comes from Candidatus Heimdallarchaeota archaeon, assembly GCA_019057635.1. GTDB lineage: Archaea > Asgardarchaeota > Heimdallarchaeia > Hodarchaeales > Hodarchaeaceae > Hodarchaeum. The sequence continues at coordinate 41,852 of DXJL01000099.1, read as the reverse complement.
TTAAATCCTTTGAAGGGATTCTAGTGAAAATGACACAGAGTTTTGTTTCCTCAAAACTAGAGGTAGTAACGAATTTTGCTCCAATAAAAGGTAAGATGAAACAGATCACAGATATTACTTCAGATGAATTGTATAATGTAACTATGGTTAATATTACTGGCTCATTAAAGAAGTTGGGAGGGGGAGACGGCCTTTTCAAGGGTAAACCTATCTTTGATATGATTAATTTACAGGTTCCAGCAAGCCACATTGCTATAAATAAAATTGACGCCTCTTATCAAGTTATTCAGGATTTATTGTTCAATCAAGCATCAGTCTTTAAAATTTGGTTATTAGAAATCGATTCAAGAACTCAAACCGAGCTTAATTCTAATAATAAGAAACTTTCAGAAAAAAAAATCCCCTACAAAGATAAAAGAAGATTTTATTTTGAATTTAAGCAGAAGGGTGAACCTTCACAACGATATCCTTCGACTGGATATATAAATATTCAAAATGAAACACTTATCCCGAAGGAACCCTTCATAATTTATGTGGGGATGAGTTTACATCGGAGAAGAAAATTAATAACATTGGAAATCTATCAGAAAGGAAAATTGAAATCAGTGAAAGTTTCTGAACACAAAATGATTGTCAAATTAGGGCAAACTCGGGAATATTTAGAGACCATCACCTTAGAAAGTGGTGAAGATCATCCAAAATTCTCTCTGGCTGTCAGTAGTTATAAATTAAAGCATTTCCGGTAAGGAAAACAATAGAAATAAGCTCTAACCACATAATTCCTATAAATTTTCTCCTAAATTTCTTTAGTCTGCTTATAAAACTCTATGCTTGCCCTGCTAAGATTTACAAACGCATCCTCCACTTTTTCACCAGTTTTAGCTGAGGTTTCAATGAAAGGTATTCTCCATTTCTCATGATAAAACTCACTTTCAAGAGTTTTAGTTAATTTTTCACCTTGAAAGGTGGAAATACAGCCCGAAATTGATTCACGTAGATCTATCTTGTTTCCTATCAGAATTATAGGAAAATTCTCAATTTGATGGTGTTTTCGAATTTCACCTATCCATTTAGGTACATTTTCAAGTGTATTGGGTCGAGTTACATCATAAACCATTAGAGCCCCAACTGCTCCTTGGTAAAATGTTGAACGTAGACTTTCAAACATACCTTGCCCAGCGATATCCCAAATTTGTAAAGTTACAGCGGTTCCATCCTGATGAGTCAGTTCCTTGACGACAAAATCGGCTCCGACTGTCATTAGATAAGTCGCCTTAAATCCCCTTCCCATATAGCGGTGTCTAAGTGATGTTTTGCCAACAGCTCCATCACCTAAAATTAATACTTTCATAACTAGCATATTTAAGATCCCTTTTATTGAAAAAAAGAAGATTTAGTCAAGCTCAATATATATTGATTTGTATTATTGAAGTTATTTCAATTTAACTAGTCAAGAATGGATTATATGACTTCATCCATATTACTGCTTTCAAAACCTCTACAAGACAAAATCATTTACAAATACGATAAAAGAGTATTTAAGAGGAATTATACCCTAATTGTTTAACTTTTAAAATCAGAGAACGAATTACCATTGTGTATTGAAGGAATCTATTTTGACGCAAGAAGTCATTCAAGGGATTATCATTTTATCGATATTTGTTTGCATTTCATTTAGCTTTATGGCTCTACTGATTTATCAAACCATTAAAAAAGAAAGATATACGCCTCATTTACTTCTCGGGTTTTTATTCGTTGGATTTGGAATTTTTTTCCAGCTATTAGTCTTCATTTTAGTCTTTTATACATATAATACTGAATCAAGAATAATTCAAGGTTTAGTCCGTATTATAATGAGTCTAGCAATGTATTTCGTCTATTTACATTATGAAGCACTCTCTAATATTGCTCCACCTTTCTATCGAAAAGGAACGATGATCAGTATACTAACAATTACGGCCTCCATTCTAATTCTAGCAGTCAGACAAAATGAACCCGTACAAGATTTAGAAAGCTTTATGTTCCTTACTTACGCATTAACTGGATTACTTGCAGTTTCTTTCGCATTATTTGTTACGTATAAATCTTACAAACTGATGCGTGATAAAACTACATCATTTGAGCTGCTTGCTTTAGTTATTCTGCTTTTTGCTTTTATTCTACAATTTAATTCCGCTCTCATCCGGGTAGCTGGACTTGCCTCTGAAGCAAATAACTCTGCACTTGTAGCATCCGATCGAATAGCCGAAATTCTTGCTTTAGTAGGTGTATTAATTTTGATGATAACTTACTTGTATTACAAGGACTATGTGTATCGACTTCCTGTTCCTGTACATGATTTTTTAATTTACAGCTCATCAGGATTATTGGTCTATTCCCGAACTGTTAAAATCCCTGGAATCAACCTTGTTCTTGAGAAGCAATTAATTTCTGGTATGTTTACCGCGATAGCATCATTAATTAAAGAAACTCTTGGAACAGATTCAATACTACTTAAAATTGATGTGAATAATTATCAGATATTTTTCTCAGAAATGCCCAATAAACAGGGAACATTAGCTGTTATTGCAGCAAAAGGGACTTTTTTTCTCAAACATTCTATCGATCGTTTTATTTCATCGATTTCTGATGAATTGAATCAACAAATAAATGAACCTATAGTAGATACTGTGGAACTAGCAAAAGAATTAGACCTGCTACTACATCAATCCTTCCCTTATTTAGTTGTAGAAAATGCTTAGATCAACGTTTCTAATGGCATCGATTATGATGATGATGATAATGACGATTATGATGAAGACTCCACTAATAGCAAGATTGTCTCAAAGGTCGGAAAGAGGAGAAAATAAAAACAAAAGGATGAAATTTTTCTTTAAATGATGAAAAATTACTATATTAGGTATATAAAACATTTATAAGTAGGGAAAAGCACTTAACTTCCTCGTTTTTCAATAAAAATGAGGATATCTGTAAGTGGCAAAAAAAAATTATTTTGGATAATGAGAATAGAGGTAAAAATGTTGTTTGAAATTATAGACGGGTTTAAAAAAGGATTTGATGCCTGGAAACAAGTTTGGTTAAGACAAATAGTCGTCCAGATGGTGTTAGGTTTTATAGCATTCGGTGTAATTACACCTTTAGGTTTTCTCATCGCAATATTTGCAGCTAATCAGAGCTTTAGTGTTACAATTGAGAAAGGCACGTTAATTACACCTGCTTTACTTCAGCTGATGTCAAAGAATCTTGGGTTTTGGATCTCGGCATTCACGACAATGTTTGTGCTGGTGATCATTGTAACAGTTATAACTGGAGTAATCCAAAATGTGGCTCACCAACGGGCTAAAAGTGATGATGTCAGGCTAGAAGATAATTTCAAGGAGATAGTCCCACTAATCCTCCCATTAACAGTTGTAGCTATCGTGACGATCATCATTATCGGAATTCCATTACTAGTTGCTGCCGAAATTTTTCATCTGCTCAGTGATCCCAATGCGCCCGTTGTTTTTAGTTTTCCTCTCTTTGATACGACTGTAGATCTCGCTCTTTTAGATATCATTTCAACGGTAGTTAATCTTCTTATCATTACTCTGCTAATCGGTCCTTATTTTCTAGCAATCACCGCAGTCGTCGTAGATAACGCGGGAATAAGCAGTATTGTTGAAAGTTGGAAGTTATATAGCCAAAAATTCGCTTCTGTTGTCATCGCAGTGATTTTTCTTCACATTATCGGTTTACTTTCTATGATGGTGGTTTACTTACCTATAAACGGCATTGTCACAGCAACTCACGCTATACCAGAAGATTTGGCAGGTATCTTTCTAAATATCTTCTTGTTGCTGATATTGGGCGCTTTTATGCAGCTTTTCGTCATTAATTGGCAATATACATCGTTATACTGTTATTACAAGGAAATCAAGGAATAGATACAATTCCCTGGATAATATTGAATTCCTGCCATTTCTAATCAACCCCCCTTTTTTTTTTCATCGGAAGTTAGCTTTAACGATTATAAGTTCTATTTGACGAAAGCCAGCTTTAAATATACAAACAGCCATTTGGCGAAGTAATAGATCGAATAATTTGTCTGACTTAGATCTACAACAACACCGATTTGACGAAATCCAGATTTTCTGAAGAATTCCTTATCGAAATGATCAAAGCTACCTTTAAATATGCTTTAGTATTTGTTTTTCAAATATTAATTCCCCCTTTTTTCTTTATTTGATTTAGCTGCTTCTTAGCACTTTATGGGAATTTCTTCTCCACAATTCGGACATTTTCTGAGTTCTAAATCAATAAAAAAAGAAATCTGATACCCAGTTCGCTTTATTAGTAAAATATTGCATTGATGACAATAGGTATTTTCTAATGGATGACCATAGATATTTCCTAAGTATACATAATTTAGGCCCATTTGTTCTGCTATAGCGTGGGCCTTCTCCAATGTGTCAATTGGTGTTGGCTCAACGTGAGTGAATTGGTAATCTGGAAAGAATCTAGTAAAATGTAAAGGTATGTTCTCATTGATGGAGAGTATTTTATTTGTTACTTCTTTGTAGAACTGATGATTATCATTTACTGTTGGAATTATCAAGCATATAATCTCTACATGGACTTCCTGATTGTTTGCATTATGAATGTTTTCCCAAACCTTGTTTACATCGGCCTTACAATATTTTTTAACCGTTGATTCATCACCTTTAATCGTAACACTCATTCCTGTTAATCCTGATTCGATTAGCAGACCTAATGCTTGTTGGGTCATATAACCATTTGTCACAAACATTTTGTAAATCTCACTATTTAGAAGATTGAAAATATCAATAGCATATTCTAATGATAATGTGGGTTCATTAAAGGAAACAGATATTCCAGTTATCCTGCTATCACTGTTGATCTTTTGTACTATCTCTTCTGGGGGTGTAAACACAGGCTTTAAGACTTGAGCTGGATTTGTTTTACTGATACTCCAATTTTGACACCATGGGCAATCAAAATTACACGATATACTACCTATAGTCAAAGCATACGAACCAGGATAATAATGAAATAGTGGTTTCTTTTCAATAGGATTGACTGAATAGGAGGACACCATTCCGCAATTTAATGAGTACAAAATTCCCTTTTCATTCCTTTTTGTCTTGCATAATCCCAAGGTATCCTTCAGTATTGTACATTGATGCGAACAAGTGTTACATCGAACCACATCATTATCTAGTTGGTGATAAAGGAGTGTTTCTCTTCTGAATGGTTTTTTTCCAGCTTTAGACGTCATGGAATTTATCTACTCATTCTTTTGCAGTTCATATATTTTGAGCTGCTCTTCAGGTGTTTTTGCGAAGACACCGAGATTTCCTAATCTCAAGTTCTTTATTCCTTCACCTTTCATAGCAGAATAACTTGTTAACATCTCATCAAAAGTAGGAGGACGGTTATTAGCTAATTTATATGTTGGAAAGAAAGCAAGGAGTGAGGTTGGTATATCAGGATTAATGTTGGCAATTAAACGGGCAATTTGAATATGTTGATCAGTTTCTACATATCCTGGAATAAATAACGTTAACACTTCCAAAGTAAACTCTAAATCAACAATGTGTTTGACAGACTCTAAAACTGTTGTATTAGAAGTTCCACATAATTTTTTGTAGACCTTATTATCATAGGCCTTAATATCCAACCAGTAGGAGTCTACCTGACTCGCTTTCAATACTTCTAGGTTCTGACGTGTCAATGCATATCCATTTGTCTCAATTAATACCCATAATTTTCCATTGGTGTGTTCCTTAATCCTTTCAGATACTCTGGCGTAATAGTCAGGATTGCATGTTAGATCTCCTCCCGTAAAAGCTACGATATTTCGAGCAGGACCAAACCCTTGTGGTGAAAGAACTACCTGTGAAGGTTCTAGCTTATTAGGGCATTGAGGAGATCGTTTGCCATATGTAATACAAGACCCACAATGAAGACATAGATCATCTGCATGCCACATGGTTGCCCTAGAACGCGGTTCGGTGACAGTAACGTAAGAAGAATACTCTGCAGCAATTTTAGCTATACTATCATTACTAAACCAATTGCCATTTACCTTTTTAGAAAAATCAGCAGAGTGGCATTTGAGACAATCGTGATTGCATCCACTTTGGTATATACTCAAATAATCCTCGGGTCTGGAGAGGTGTATTGATTTAATTAATCGCTTGCAATTTCCATTTTCAATTTTCAAGGTCACTTCACAAGCTTTTTTCAAATCACCTGTACTTGTCGATGTTAAGCACTTACCAGGTTTCATTCCTTGATCAAGAAGTGGGCAGTGCATCAGATTCAATTCAGTATCTTTGTTTTAGGTATGGTCTCGTACATGATCAAATTTGTACGACAAATATATATTCTCATTTTCACCTTACTCTCTCTCTGAAAGCCTTAAAAGGACATCTCCCCTTAAATCCTTAATAATTGGAGGTGATAAATAGAAAAGAGCTCAAAGTTTTTGGAATACCTCCCTCGTAACTACGTTAGACGAGTTACCCGTCAAAGGTGAGGGGAGTAAGGCCAGCGGTTTCAGAAATTCGAGGAATCAAAAGAGAATGCCAATCCCCTAGTAACAAGTAGTCCCTCGAAAATAAATTCACCAGTTGAATTGGTTTTTTTCCGGATAGCGGATGTGTGACTCATCCTGTCCAGAACGCGGTATTACTGCGTTGTCTGACAAATTTAGTCATGAGCTATTCGCATTAACCTTGTAATATAATTAATCTTTTTTCATTACTCGAGTTGCTTCAATAACACCTCCAATTATTACTTGTATTTGACGAAAGCTGGCTTTAATAAAACAGACGTGTATTTTGCGATGTATATTTTTAATATTGGATTGAAAAGAATCTCTCGTTGAATCTCTCATCCAAGCTTGTTGTGAATACTATCGCGACAAAAGAAGAAGAAGAAGGCACTACGTAAATAAGTATTTATATTTGTATAAATTGTATCACTTTCGCAACCAATGTGGAGCATTAAAAAATGAGTGCCAGTAAGAATGTAACTGTTCTTCAAGTTTCGAACTTAACCAAGGTCTATGGAAGGGAATTTCAATTAGGACCCCGTAAAATTGGGCATCGTATCGTTGCAGTGGATGATGCGAGTTTCTCAGTAAAGAAAGGAGAAATTTTCGGATTTCTTGGACCCAATGGCGCAGGGAAGACGACTACTATCCGTTCTATTCTTGGATTTCTATCCATCCAATCAGGGACAATAAAAATTAACGGTCTCGATTACCTGAAAGATGCCTTAGAAATTAAAGAGAGCCTTGGTTTTATTCGCAGTGAAATTGATTTATATGGAAATTTCACAGGAGAGGAGATAATTTCGTATTTTGGGAAATTTCGTCTCATCGATCAGAAATTTCTGAAAAAGTTGAAGTCTATTTTTAAGGTAGACCTCACTCTCGACTTCAAAAGCTTATCGACAGGGAATCGTCAGCAAGTAATAATTATTACAGCTTTAGCTTCCAATCCTGACTTTGTCATCTTAGATGAACCCTCAAGTGGTCTAGACCCCTTGATGGCTACGAGATTCCATCGTTTACTCCTACAGATGCGAGATGAGGACAAAACGATTTTTCTCTCGAGTCACAATCTAACTGAAGTGCAAGCAATTTGTGATCGCGTGGGTATCATTAGGAAGGGAAAAATCATCGTTATTGAAACTGTTAAAGAACTCCGAAGAAAATCCATGCAGCTTCTGTCAGTTGAATTCGTCAATGGGGAGATCCCCGACCTAGATGAATTCCAAGCTATTCCGAATGTATTTAGTGTCGAGAAAAAAGCCAATACCTTTTTTGTTAAGGTTAAAGAGGATGTGAATGATCTATTGAAGTTTGTTACTTCGCGGCGGGTCAAGAGGATGACTTTAGAAGACAGTAGTTTAGAAGATATCTTTCTTACTTACTATAAAGATGAATTAGATTTGTTAGCGGAGGAGAAATGAATATGTTTCACATTTACACAAAACAATTGCGTAAAAAATGGTTTTCTTGGTCTGCAATCTCCTTTGTGACGGCAGTATTTTCGTTCTTAATGGTAGCAATCTGGCCCTCTTTTGAGCCGTATGTAGAAATGCTGCAAGAGATGATGGAACTTCCAATCTATCAGGCCCTACTTGGTGAAGGAGTAGGTTTGACCTCTCTTGAATCATTGCTTACTATGGAGTTGTTCATTATATCTGATATTTTCTTTATGGGCCTCATTCTACTGTTTGGCGTACAGTGTATTACACGTGAAGTGGATAGTGGAAGTCTGGATTTCATATTGAGCTTCCCCGTTCCCCGATGGCGATTCCTTTTGGAGAAAGTCTTTGCATTTATCACTATCACTCTCTCTTATCCGATTTTTACATTTGCTGCAGCAATTTTAGCATCAGTAATTATTCCTGGAATTAAATTCAATCCTCGTGGACTGGAAGCCTACTTTTTAGGACTATTGAGTCGATGGATTCTTTATTTGTCTCTTACCTGTATGGTAATACTTATCTCCGTCGTCTTCATGGATACTGGAAAAACACTGGGATTTGGTGGCTTGTTCCTTGGAGGTTCTTACATTCTCAAAACGATTGCAGGTCTGCTTAGAATAGCTGATCCCGCTATGGCAGATATGCTCCAGTTAACTTCCTTTTACTATTACCTGGATGGAATCAAAATTGTAGATGATATCATCAACGTAGGCTATGGCGCTTACCCCTTTGGACAAGTGATCTTCATTATTATAATTGGGGTAGTTTCACTTCTCCTAGCTTTGCTGATTTTCGATAATCCTTACTTCCAGAAACGAGAATTTAAATAAATTAAATGCAGAATTATAATTTCCAATGTAGTCAAAGTGCATTGGTATTCTTTTTTTATGCATAAACAACTTTCTAAATCTTTGAAGTGGATTTCAGTAATTTTGCACAAACCAGTCAATGATTTTTCTAGCAATACTGATTTCACCAGGTATTTGAGGGAGATCATCTGCAGTAAACCAGTTTGCATCGTTTATCTCAATTGGATTTATTGTAATTTGGCCATTTGCGTAATCTGCAAGAAAACCTATCATAAGAGAATCAGGAAAAGGCCAAGATTGGCTACCAAAGTAACGAATATTTTTAACTTCGATTCCTACTTCTTCAGCGATTTCTCTTCTAACACATTCCTCAAGCGTCTCACCTGGTTCAACAAAACCTGCAAGAACACTATAGAAGCTAGCGGGGAAACGTGTTCCATTGGCCAATAATATCTTCTTTTTCTTTTGATCAATAATTCCAACTATTATTGCGGGAGAAATTCGGGGAAAAACAAGTAAGCTGCATTCTGGACATATTTTTGCTCGTTCATCAAACTCAATCTCTGTAGGAGTCCCACATCGACCACAATATTGAGAATTTTTATCCCAAACCAATAGTTGAATAGCTCTTCCTGCTATCCAGAGTAAGTCTTCGTTTAATAGACCATATAAATTGCGGATACTTTGAAATGACATTTTCTTTGGAATTTCAAAATCATTGGAAGCTTCAAAAAAATGGCAAGGGATATTTTCAAATGTCCCAAAATAGATTGGTTGTTTCAGTTCTAAAGACATATTAAATTCGCTTAAATTTGAGTTAAAAGGTATAGAGGCCGAATCATCTAATATTTCTACTAATAACAAGTTTTCACGAAAAATGAACCAATAAGAAGGTATACTTTCGTTAAGTAACAGTTTCAATTCGAATTTAAAGGGCATTAAAATGACCTCCAATACACTCTTTTGGAATTATTTGGAGATCAAAAACTTCTCTTCGACCCCAATCGAGAAAATTTGAGTTTGTTAAAAAAAAGAATCTGTCCTGAGAGGATTTCTGAATTTTATTGCATAATTCACAAATCCAACGGTACCATATAACAGATGAGCTATAACCAGTGGTAATACACGTTTTTTATTCCGAAATTATTTAAGTATAACACTTATGATATCACCTCTCTACCGGGAATTACTCAAAGGTGAATCGCTCTTATGAATACAGAATCTACTGCAGTTAAGAAACCTCGCTTCCTCTTCCTTGATAATATTAAGCTCTTATTTGCTATTCTCGTGATTTTCAATCATGCGAGGGTCACATATGAGGGGTCAGGTTGGTGGTACTATATTGAGGAAAATACACTTGATCTTTTCAGTACAATATTTTTTCAAACATTAGCCTCACTTGGAGGGATTTTTCAAGCTTCTCTTCTCGGCTTATTCTTCCTTCTTGCTGGTTTTCTTACTCCAAAAAGTTATGATCGAAAAGGGGTCACTGCTTTCTGGAAAGAACGACTTACTCGTCTCGGTATTCCTATCCTTCTCTATATTATGCTAATTAATCCTATTCTGTTTTATATACTAGCCGAGTTAGGAATTCAACCCTGGAATACAAATCCAAACCTACAAGGATCTCTTCTAGATTTTTATTTAAGCCAATTTCAATCACTGGAAAGAGTACTAGACTTCCTAACAGATACTGGTCCTATGTGGTTTCTCTCCGTCTTGCTCATATTCACATTCGTCTATACGCTTTGGCGTCAGATAACAAAGTCTGATTCGTTCCGGAAATACATCCCGAAGGAATTATCCATACCAAGAAATATCTATTTACTCCTTTTAGCTATTATCTTAGGATGCGTTGCTTTTTTAGTTCGTTTAATTTCTCCCATAGACAGATTTCCATTGGGAATCCCATTCGGTTATTTGATTCAGTATTTAATGATGTTCGTGGTCGGTGTCATCACCGCTCGATACGATTGGTTTGAGAAGATATCGAAAGATCATATCAAAGTCTGGTCTAGTATCATGATAGCAACAGTTGTATTATTTTTTACGTATTTTTTGATATTTCTGGGAATAGATGCAGATTACAGTGTTGTATTTGGAGGGCCCAATTTGCATGCTCTTGTCTTTGCTCTGGTCGACAATATCATGTGTATGGGAATGATTTTTGTTTTAATTCCGATTTTTTATTTAAAATTCAACAATCAAGGTATTTTGCTCCAGAACCTATCTGCTAGCTCCTTTCATATGTACCTCGTTCATGCACCCATCCTTGTTGCGATATCCCTTGTTTTTGCCTCCATCCCGCTTTTCCCTATTGTTAAACTTACGCTTGTCTTTCCTTTAACAGTTCTCATTTGTTATCTTGCGAGTCATTACATCCTCCGAAAAATCCTTTGAACAGACACACTAGAGTTACCCAGTATTTGTGAGAACATCTATCATCTTCCAGAAACACAGTAAACAATGACGTATCAAGAGAAGTTGATTAGAATTTTGATCTGGAGGATTTTATATTTCCTTTCAGTTTCAATTACCGAATTCTGGACTCACTCCACATGTCTTATTAAAAGCAAACGAGGCCAATCTAAATATATTATTTAATTTCCGTGAAAATCATTGGGGATACAAATATACTTTTATACTTGTAGATTTCTCTGTCTGTACATAATAGAGAGCTCAAGATTCCAAATTATTAAATTAATATTGATTAAAGTGAGACCCATGACAACAGTTCGATTAAATAAGGATGATGAAGATCTTTTAGACAGATTAAGAGCCCGTTATATATTAATGGGGAAAAAGATGACAAAGAAAGAAATTTTAGGTCAACTAATTAGACGGGAAGCAACAAAATTTGAAGAAGAAGTAAATGATCATCATCTACCAAAATTAGAGGAGGATTCTGCTTGGAAATTGCTCCAAACACCAGAAAAATGGGGTATTAAAGACACTTCTACAACAGTGGATGAATATCTATATTAGTGAGGAATTTCCATGGTTGTTTTCTTAGATACTGGGTTAATACTTGCTATACGTAATTCTGATGATATTAATCACATTAAAGCTACAGAAATCATGAGACAATGTTTATCAGGAAAATTCGGTAGAATAATTGTTTCTAATTTTGTTTTTGATGAAACAGTTACCTTAACACTAGTAAGAACTCATGATCTAAACTTAGTTAAGGATATTGGAAATTATATTTTTGATTCACCACGAATTATTTTACTTCATTTAAATGAAACAGAATTTTTAGCTACTTGGGAATTATTTCTCAAATATTTTGAAAATGGACTTTCATTTACTGATTGCTCCCTTTTGGTCATGGCAAAGCTCTTCGAGAGCAATGTCTACATTGCTACTTTTGATAGCCATTTTAAAGGACTGATCCCAGTAATTGAATAACCACGAATAATATTAGCACAGATAGATGCGCAATATTGCTGGTAATATACACTAAACATTTTGAAATTCTCTATTATTGGCTTTTTTGTCCTTCATGACTAAATTTGTCAGACAACTCTGGAAAAAGAGTTCTGGACAGGACGAGTCACACATCCGCTATCCGGCAAGTGAGCCACCACTGAAGGTAAACTGACTGTAGGGATTACTTGGCAGCTGTTAATATACCACTGAAGGATATTACAGGCAGTATTATAATCAGCATTAAGGTGATAACCACATTTACGCGCAGTACCGTCATCCCAACAAGTTTCGCTTTATACTCGAGCATATTAATAAATTTGAAGAAGGGGATTTGAACAAAAGACTGATTGGTGCGCTTTCCTAAGTTACAGTGCTGTTTCCACCTCGCATTGTAACCGATGACTAATGTATCGATATTGTGCTGTAAACAGTTAGTGATAATCCTCCTGGAGGTTTGATGGAAGAAATTCTGAAGGCGGTTCATCCGCACTCGCTGAAGACCTTGAATCCGGCGAGTGGTAAACTGTTGCCTATGAGTGGTTGCTAGCGATCGATAATGGGCAAGTTGTTTGTTATACCACTGATTAATGGTCTTCCCCACCCCGCCTTTGACGAGTAAGCCGTCTGACGTAGTTACGAGGTTGTTAAGCCCGAGATCTATTCCCATAGCTCGGGGAGAAGACGAATCAGAAGCGGGAAAAGGGTGAACTTGCACTTCATAGAGGATTTCTACCACAAATAGATCATAATACGGTACCAATCGAGCGCCCACACATGTTTCTACCGTTAATGGAAGGGTTCCCAGCGAAAAAGTTGGAAAGCCGCGTGCCATGAGATTCCTCGCAAAAAGAATCTGTTTCTCCCGAATTCGCACCCGTGGGCGGGGAAAGTTCAGCATGTGTAGCCCATTCTTGGGTTTATACCTGGGCGCTCGGGGCCGGGTCTGAAATTTGGTCGGATCGGTTTTCCATGCCTTCAGTCCATTGAAAAAGCTCCGCCAGATTTGTTCTACCTGTCGGAGGACTTGTTGCGGTAAATAACTATCCGAAATGTCCTTTAATGCTAGATACACTGGTTCGTGTTTAAGGCGATGATACAAGCTCGTATATTGTATCCATTTCCCCGTCTTAAAGAATTCCTGGCGTACCTCATAGGTGGCGCGATTATACAGATTTTTGGCGCAGGTGCACAAATCCGTAAAAATGGGCCGCGGTTTCATCTGCATTCGGATAGCTAACTGGGGGTGAGAGTGTTTCTTGGTACGCATTCCCATTCCAAGAAGGTTCACTCGCTCTTATAAGCTCGAGACAGAGAAAGATCAGTGAAAATAACAAATGTGACGAAAATGACCCCTTTTTCCTCATGATCTGTACTTATCAATACCCGTTGTCAGACAAATTTAATCATGCGAGTTTTAAACATTAATCGAATTGCTTCATTTGATTCAGATTTTGATAGAGTTACGACAATCAACCGATTGACCTCGATCTAATGATGTTTTTTCAGTCTTACCATATGAACAATATGTATACGTTTATATGAACAATGTTTATTGTCCGTACATAAATAATCTCGACTACTTTTTCGAAATGACCACCATGACTACTGCTGACGCCATATGGTATTCTTTGAGTAGAGAAGATCGAAAAACCGAATTAGTGCAGCGTAGATTAGATAATCAAACTTTTGAGCGAATAGCGGAAGATTTACTGGGAGATCGTAAGAAAAAATCCACTATCTGGTCATGGGCTCAAAGAAATTTGGATACTAATGAAATATATCCAGCTCTCAGAGCGTTAAGCCCAGAGCCCTTTAAGAAATTTGGAGAGGTTGAGCAGTGGATTATGTATGATGTTATCCAATATCTATTCCCGCGTCTAGATGCTATGACCGAACATCTACTTACTGAAGTCCGAAAAACGTTAGAAAAACAAGAGAAACTTCGTGCAGATCAAAAAATTAAGTTTGAACAAACCGCAGGATTTTTAGATGAATTAGAACGTAGAATAATGTCATCTATTCAAAGAAATCTCCAAGCAGTCCAAATTCAAGCTAGTTCAGCGCCCCCTCCACCTCGTCTCATGGTTGGAGGGGCACCTCCTCCACCACCTCCTCCAGGAAGTATTATGATACCCACTAGTACTGTACCTGCCGGTACAATGTCTGCATTAAGAACAGATTTTGAAGAAATGAGTATGGAAGAAATAACAGCTCTCCCTCCTGACTTCTTGGAGGCTTTAATCCCTGTTGATAGGGGTAGAATCCAAAACCGTGTAAAAGAGCTGAAAATGATTGATAAGATGTCTCCCGAGGAGAGAGAGGAGTATCTGAAAAAGAAAGAAGAGGAAAAGGCGCGAGCAGAAGCGGCAGAAGGTCTTGGCTCATCCCTTACTGCAATGTTAGATGAAGACGATTCACTATTTGCCCGGATGCGTCGCTCCGCGGACGATTCTCAAGTATCAGGGACTGGTACTTTTGGTAAGTTCACCACAGAGTACACCTATATTTATTGTATCGCGTGTGGTAAAACTAATCGCTCGGAAGAGGAATCGATTGAGCAATGTGGTTATTGTCAAGCAGGTACGGATCATCTTGTTGCAGAAGATGACAAGTCGAATTTCTCTTATTTTGAATGTTTAACGCATAAATCCCAGGAATATGTAGATCTCGATTATGCCAGAGGTAAACAGATTGTCATTTTATCCCGTTGGAAAACTCCGATTGGAGAAACGACATCTCCTCATGATTGTCCTTCAGATCAAATTCGGGACATAACGACCGCTATAATGTCGAAAGCTGACCCCGATAAGCAATTTTCACATTATTTGACAATATTTCGCTTGTATATCCAGTTAAAACTACAACCAGATTTGAAACCCCTTTTTGAGCAACTTTTTCTAACTATTCAGAAGCTACCTGACAGTGTCTCGAAAGAAGCGGCTGTTTCTGACACGTACGAATTGATGGATCATTTCTTAGTTATTATTGCATGGATTACAGAGAGAAATGTGATTGAGGCATTACCCAACTACGGTGATATCCAAGCTACAATCGACAATCTTATACTTGATATTGATCCTCTAAAAGATTCTGAATCACCCCAAGAATTACGTAAAGCTAGCGATATTGGGAGTGTAACCTCTAAAGCAGATCAATTGTTGAATAAATTTACAGCAATCATTCTTCAGATTGAATCGGAACTAATCATACCCTCTCAATGGAAATGTACCAGCTGTAACGACGTATTTGAGGTTAAGGATCGTAATAAAACCCCTGAAAAATGTGAAGCCTGCGGGAAGATTATAACAAAACTCTTGCCTGTTGATTAAGGATATACCCATTGTAAGCGCTAGGGAGTGGCTCGATTTATCAATCGGGGATATAAACATGCTTCTCGAATGTGATCCAAATTCAATACTGCTTGTATAAATCTCTCTAATCCCAAACCAAAGCCCGAATGAGGGACTGTGCCATATTTCCGTTGATCCAAATACCAATAGTAGGGACTTGGATCCAAACCTTCGTCTTTCATACGGTTTAATAACGCATCATAATCATCTTCTCTTTGTGAGGCACCTATTATTTCACCAACATTTGGGATGAGAAGATCGGCTGCATTCATCACTTCAGGATTGGATTCATTGAGTTTCATATAAAATGGTTTCATTCCTACAGGGAAATGGGTTAGAAAAGTAGGTTTACCAATTTTATCAACCAACATCCTTTCGGGTCCTTCTGTTAGGTCTTCTCCATATTCAAGGAACTTACCTGATTCCCCTTTAATATCAAATTCTCTTAATTGATCAATTGCCTTCTCATATGATACTCTTTCAAAAGGTTTCTCTGGAATATTCACCTTCTGATTAAGCTTTGATACTATAGGCGACTCTTCTGCTCTCGAATAAACATGGATCATCATATCTTCTATGAAGTCAAGTAAATCCTCAAATTCAAACCACGGCATTTCTGCTTCAATATGTGTATATTCAGTTAAGTGTCTTCTTGTACGCGATTTTTCGGCCCTAAATGAGGGAAGGACACAAAAAACATTACCCAAACTTGGCAATAGTGTTTCTAGATACAACTGACTAGACTGAGTAAGATACGCCTCTTGTTCAAAATATTTAAAGCTGAAGAGTGTGGATCCGCCTTCAACCTGAGTTTGAACTATTGTACTTGGTGTTACCTCCACAAATTCTCGTAAAAAGAAAAATTTCCTGAAGCTTCTGGCCATCATATCACGGAATCGCATGATATCTGAAGCTTGTTCACCGCGTAATACAAGATGACGTTTGTTTAATAATACTTGAGGTCCTGAATCTGGGCGTATTTCATGTTCTAATTCAGGCGAGGCATAATCTATTACTGCCGAGATATTATTTATTTGAAGTTCTAATCCACTATAAGGAGCGCGTTTGTCTTCTTTCACCACTCCTTGTGCTGTGACTGCTGTTTCACGAGTTAATTTACTTGCAACTGTTGTTGCTGCTTCACCACTAGCGGGTTTTACAACTGATTGAATATAACCAGTGTTATCACGAATGACAAGAAAAGTAAGCTTTCCCTGTCTCCTAACATGATGTAACCACCCGCGTACAGATACCTGTTCACCAATTTTGTCTGAAAGTGTTTTAATGGATTCAAAACTCAATGTAAGACCTTCTTACTTAGTGTTAATATGGAAGATATCAATTAGATGTATTTCCACTACAGAGGGAAATTTTTATTATTATCTTTTACCACTTTTGAGATCTACTAAACAATCGATTTAGCATCTAATTCTTCTTTGTGGGGAGGAAGTAAATACTGTTTCATTGAAATTAGAAGAGCAACCAGTATCATAGCTGTCCCACCAATAAAAAATAATTCTGACAAGGATATGAATTGAAGCAATACTTGACTCACAATAGGGGAAAGAAACTGGCCAAGAAATAAAAATGATGTAAATCCACTGAAAACTCGTCCTCTAATTGATTGTGAGATGCCTTTCCCCAGCTGGCGAGATAAATTTGGTATCAATAATCCGAGTCCCATACCAGCAATGGATAAACCAAGAATCATCTCCAAGCTTGTTAAAGCTAAGGAAATTATGAAGAATCCAGTACCAAAAAAGGAGAAACCTATAATGAAAATATTTGTTAGACTGATTCGCATACTTAGCCTTCCATACATTATCGAGATTAGTCCCATGGAAAGAGTCAACGTTGCGAGTACGATTCCTATCAAATCGGGGTTCAGTAGTAACTTGTTTGTTAGTAAAAAAGGCAATTCTGCAATTAAAAAAAAGAATACAATTTGAAAGAAGAACGCCAGAAAATACACAAATATAATATTATCATAAGGAATCCGATTCTCCTTAGAAATATTGGAGTAATGGTCTGATTGGGTGACTTCTGTGTCCTTCAGAACTTTTGGTTCAGGTAACATTAGAAGTCCTGGGATAAGAACCCATGCAAAACTATAAATTATAAATGGCGCATGCCAATTTAGTGTAGCTAAATAACCTCCGAAGCTGATGAATATTACTCCTCCAAATCCCATGAATGCTGCTTGATATCCTAATATTTTATCACGTCGTCTACCCTGAAAATAATCAAACACTAATGTGGTGGAAATTGTCATGATCCCTGCAACAGCTAATCCTAAAAAGATTCGACTTAAGAAAATTAAATTAAGGGAATTTAAATAGAATCCCGAACTTCCTGCTAACCCATAGAGAAATGCCGCCCCTAATAACGGTTTTTTTCGGCCCCACTTATCTATGATTACACCTACGAGTGGAGATCCAATTGCTATAGCAAGAGCAGGGATACTCAGAGTTAGACGAATGAATAGTTGAATATTGGGTATATTTTGAAAATATAGTTCCATTTCAGGAACTGCTGGGGTTATAGTGGCAGTTGCCATCACTGTTAACGTACTAACTAGTAGTACTGTTAATGTAGCCCATTTTTCTGTTTTAGTTTTGTTTTTTACTTCAGATATCATGTTAAATCGCACCTTAATCCGAGTGTCATCGCTTAGTTTATTATTTTAAAGCGATGAACATATTAATGACAGGGTAATCAGATTTGGTACAACTAGTCCTACAATGATTGCTTTTCTTCCTTATAATTTATAATCGAAGGGAACGATATTCGGTGAGAATTTCCTCAGGTTACGGAGGGAAAAAAATATTAAACCCCATCTAACATCCTGAAAATATTAATTGAAGTAACACCTTTTTAAATTCTAAATAGCTAATTAATAATAATCAACTAGCTGAGGTACGATTTGTTAAGTACTTTTTTAATTCGTTAGAGAGGTCATTCTCATGGTCATGTATAGCTGCAAGGTCATTTTACTAGGCCAAGGAGGCGTTGGAAAAACATCGGTTATCCGACGCTTCGTAGAGCAAGCTTTTAGCCATGACTATAAAACTACGGTTGGTAGTAACTTTTTATTAAAAAGATTACAATTAGATGCCGAGACACGTATGACTATGCAAATTTGGGATCTATCAGGACAGGACTCCTTCCGAAATATTCGTACCCAATATTTCCTCCACTCTCACGGCGGTATCATGGTATATGACTTAACTCGTCCTGAAACCCTTGCTAAACTTGATAAATGGCATTTAGATTTCACGGAAAAGGCTGGTGAAGTTCCTCTTATGCTATTTGGTAATAAAGTTGATTTAGAGGAGCGAAGAGCCATTAAATACGAGACTGGAACAGAAAAGGCCGAGAAATTCCATGCCACGTATTACGAAACATCTGCTCTTAATGGAACAAATGTTCAGGAAGCATTTACTCAGCTAGCCACAAATATTATTGCCCATATTGATGCTAGACGAAGTAAAATAGGAAATAGATGAAAAAACTAACTTTTTCTTTCTTGAAAATTCTCGAGAGTTACTTTTTACTTTGTTATTGTACGTTCTATCAACTGTTTTCTTAATTATGACAAAAGTTTTCCTAGGAGCAATACTTACTTTGAAATCTACTTTTTTGAAAATAAATCTATTTATAGGTGTATTCTGATAATTCAATTACAAACGGTGAAAGAGCCGAGTAATCATGAGTAAAAAGGACGATCCTCTATTAATATTCACAACAAAAGTAAGTCGATGTGCAAACGGGTACCATTTGAAAATTCGCAAGAAAGATGTCGAATTACTCAATTTAGCTGGCCAGATGGTTAAGATCAAGGTCTACACTGTCGGTCAAACAGAAGAGGAAACAGCTAAAGATCCTTATGAAAAATTAGTTGATTAAAGAAGGCTTTTAACTACTTAATCCCCAGTTTCGAATATTGAGGTTTTTTTATGTCATTAAACGTTAAACCTACAGGGATCACAAATTTTGACAAAATTCTCGGTGGGGGAATTCCCGCTGGGTGGTTCATCGCACTACGTGGAGGCGCTGGGGTTGGAAAAACAACATTAGCTATTCAATTTTTACTTGAAGGAATACTCAAATACAATGACCCAGGACTGCTAGTTACTTTTAATGAACCTCTACCGGCCTTGAATGCAATTATGCGTAATTATGGCTGGGATCTTCAAGGATTACAAGACATGGGAGAATTATCCGTCTTAGATTTTAGTTCCACAGAAATGGGTATAATGCAGCAAGCTAGTCGATTACGAGAAGCCTCTCTGGATTATGTCACCCAAAAAATTATTGATGAAGTGAGAAGGCTAGGAGTAAACAGATTAGTGATTGATCCGCTAAATACTTTCTCTTTACTCTTCCGTGATTTATTTGAAGTACGAAAAGAACTACATAGAGTGATTGGCATCTTATGGCAAGAGAAGTGTACAACCCTCGCGGTCTATGAAAACACCGATGATTCTGTTACCGATCCACATAATCCACAATTCTCCACTGAGGACTTCCTAGCATATGGTGTAATTAACCTACAATATATGCTGATCAATTCATCACGTGAAAGAGCTATCGAAATTCTGAAGATGAGAGGGATGAAACATTCGAAGCGAATTCATCCTTATGCGATAACTGATAAGGGTATTTCAATTAAGGCAGATAAACCAATTGTTTTTGGAAAACAATAGTTGAACCATTTCTTTTATCGGTTCAGAACTAATTTTAATTCAAAAGATGAGCCTTACTATCGGTCGATTTCTTCATTGGGAAGCATAATGACTGAACAAATACAAGATCTCTCCTGGCGTATCATTCCTTATTCCCGAAATGATGCTTATCTCAACATGGCTGTTGATGAAGCAATTTACCAGTTATACAAAAAACTTAAAATTAATACTCTACGCTTGTACAGTTGGTACCCAAGTACAGTCTCTATAGGTCACCACCAATGCTTGGATGATGAGATTAATCTTTCCATGGTCAAAAAATACAATTTTCAAGCGGTTAGACGTATATCTGGCGGAGGAGCAGTTTTTCATGACTCTAAGGGAGAATTAACCTATTCTGTAGTGACTACAAAAAATCAGGTATCCAGTAAATCTATTGAAGCAAGTTATTATGAGATTGTAGACCTATTATTCTCTCCATTATCTAAACTTGGTATAACTATCGATTATAATCAGATTCATTGTCCATCTGTTTTCAGTAAAGGAAAAAAACTCTCTGGAAATGCGCAAGCCCGATCAGGAAACGTAATTCTCCAACATGGTACGATCCTCATCGATTATAACCCCGAACTCATGTATTCTGTTCTGAAAGCTCGACCAGGAAGAACAAAAAAACACATGGTCGCATCTGTCTATCAAAAGATTACTACAATATCAGAACAAATAAAGAAACCAATGACTCCGCACATGTTAGCAGAATTTATTTCTGAAGATTTATTGACAAACTATCCTGCAACATTTTTATTGGGGGAATTAACAACTGAAGAGCTAAAACTTTCTGAACAACTAGCAGAAACGAAGTATAACACCGAACAATGGCTCCATCTCAAGTAGAAAAAACTACATTCTCATTAAATTCCTGTTGAAGATAATCTACAACAAAATTCTTTGGAAAGAGATACTTTCCATCCACAAGATATTTGGATAGTTGGTACGGGAAAGCATTCTCGAGGTGGTTGACTACTGATTCAGCTACCATTCGAGCAATTGAAAGATCCGAATTTTTATCTGTAATAATTGCACATAGAAGTGTGTCCCGTTTAACCATTACTATGGAATAATTTTCTGTCGATATAGAATTTAAGCCTTCACCACTTCCCATCATGCCACTTGCAAATTCATCAATCGCATTTAAAAATCCTGGTACAATGTCATTACTCATAGACTCTTCAGGTTGATTCATGAATAAATGAGAAACTATAGGAACTCCTGTACGGAGAAATAGATATATTCCTTCAAGTTTTATAAATTTCTTTGACATAGAAATAGCAATTTTTTGAGAAAACCAATTTAATGCACGACCGATATTCTTCCCAGTCTTTACAGAAATTTCAAATATTTGGAACGATCGTGTGGGGCTTTGATGAGGTAATTTCCGAAGATTGACCTTATCAATCAATTTTGGTAGTTCTATATGAGTTAAATCGGCTTTATTGGCCAAGATCATGAGAGGAGCTTCTGGATTCCATTCTAAACATTTCCAAAGCCACTCCACCGCGTCGTTAAGTTTTTCAAGATCGCTGGAATCAATCATAAAGACGATTCCTTGTGAAAGTTTTACATACTCTTTCCAGAACATCTGTCGGAAACGTTTGTGTCCCCCTAAATCAAATAGCTGAAAAATTGTATCTTGAATTTCCAAAATTTCTGTATCGAGTCCTGATGTCGGAAGTGTACTTCTAAATTCACCAGTTTGAAGCCGTAATACAAACGATGTTTTACCTGCAAACTCTAGCCCGACAATAACTATTGGAATACGCTTTCTTGGAAATTCTTTCACGATTGTCTCATCTCGGACACAGGGAGCTTAGTTTTTCCTTATATGAAAGTGTCCTCAGTACGATTAATCGCTAATTATATTTAATAATTTGTAAATGGTCTGTTATTGTACCTCAGTTTCACTGCTTTTGTTCATTGTCTGAAAAAAGGAATAAATTTGACTCATCTTGGTATTTTGTTTTTTATTTAGAGAGAAATGAGTCGACAAGATTTCGTGCAAAAGCAATTAGCTCGGATTGGCGGTCAAGATTTTCTTTAGGATCATACACTTCTATTTGCAGAGTATTGTTATCGGTAGCAAGATGGATGTGGATCCATTCAGTCTCTTCAGTAATGAGTTTAATACCAATAAAAGTGTCAATTACGCGAAAATCTTTCAGATGCTCATTTAAAACAGATTTGAAGAAGCTAAACATTTTTTCTAAGGGAAATGTTACTTCTGCTATTCTTTGAGCGAAAACTTGATGATTTCGATAAAGATCCGTCGATTTGAGATTTGATTTCGCCATTTGAGATAGCACGGTGAAAGACGCTACGATAGCGTCAGATCCTGGAGAAAATACAGGTAAAACAAATAGTCCTGTATCATTGAAGCCGTAGATCGCTCTATGCTGTAGAACTGCCCTACCTATTCCTCCAGGTTCTCCATGGCCAGAAAAAATTATATTTTTATGTAAATCGTGATATACAGATGGGTGAACAGAGCTTCCAACAACCACGGTTGCACTAGAACTTGGATCATAACGTGAATGCAGGTTTACGGAAGCTGTTTCCTCAGCAGTTCTAATTCGGCCTTGACTGTCAATTATAATTGCATGTCGAGCTTCTGCATCCAAAGCAATTCCTAGATCTGCACCGATAGCACGAACAGTTTCTCTTAGTCGG
The DNA here is from genome assembly GCA_019057635.1 of Candidatus Heimdallarchaeota archaeon. GTDB lineage: Archaea > Asgardarchaeota > Heimdallarchaeia > Hodarchaeales > Hodarchaeaceae > Hodarchaeum. Next base: position 18,854 of record DXJL01000099.1, on the reverse strand, counting down.
ACTAAAGAGTTAGGATTTGGTAAAAAGAGCGGAGTACGAGGTCTATGAGCATTGAGGGTAATAACTTGACATCCAAACTCACTGAGTAAATCTGGCATAATTCTCGAGGCGGGACCACAGGCACAATCAACAACTACTCGTAAATTTGCCTCTTTCATGGATTCTTTACTAGAAGCAAAGAAGCCTGCTAAGGCCCGATCATAAACTTTCATTGCATCAGCTACGCTAATCCCACCTACATCGGGAGCCGCAACTCTTCTTAAATCTCCTGATTTTGCAATTTCTACAATCTTCGCTACTTGTTTACTTTGGAATTCGATTCCTGTCGCCTCAAAAAGCTTTATGGACACCATTCCAGCGAGATTGTGACTTCGAGTGATCATAACCCCTGCATCAGCCCCATATCGTCTAACGGCAAATTGTAAGATACTAGTAGGTATCCCATGAAGATCTATTAATTCAATTCCAGCTGAAAGAAGTCCCCCAGAAAATGAACGTTTTAGCATACGAGTATCTCGTCTATAATCTCGACCGATCATCACTACTGCATTAGAATCTAAATATGTACCCATTGCACCCCCTAGAAGTGCAGAAAGTTCTGGAGTCAATTCGGTATTTGAAAATGCAGTTATTCTCCCACCTTTTGCAAATGATTCACTATCCTTCAACATCTGTCTTATATCCATTAAAATATTATTGATCTCCTATTTCTTCACAAAAATCTGATCCTTCTCTGTGATAATCGCCTCACTACTAGTAAACAGAGGGCCTATTACTGTACCTTCATTCAAATGAGAACCTGAAGCAATATGTACTCCATTACAAAGAATGCTATTCTTAATTTTCACATTATTCTCAATTGTAACGTCATCCCAAATCACGGAGGCTTGTACTTCACAATTATCGCCTATTGTAACCCGATTTCCAATTGTAGTATGAGGTTTTATTTTAGTATTATTTCCAATTGTGACCTCATTACCTATCGCTGCTGGTGGTTCAATATAACTTCCAGCTGGCAGGGAGGGAGAATTGTCGTTAATCCAGATATTATTTTCTTCTGATGTGGCTCGAGGAAAATACGGGAAAGCCCATCTTCGCAAAACATCCCAATTTGTATATAAATATGTCTGGGGATTACCTGCATCCATCCAGTAGTATTCCCGTCGAGCGTATCCATAGATGCCGTATTCTCTTGCTAGATATGGAAAAACATCCCTCCCAAAGTCCATAAGATCATCCAACGATTCCAGAATATCTAAAACATCGTGTTTGAACGCGTAAATACCCGTATTAACTAAATTTGATTGAAGTCTTATAGTTTCCTTTTTAGAAAAGGTTAACGTAGCTAAGCCCAGTTCTTGGGGAATTGGTTTTTCCAAGAATAATAAAATTCGTGAATCTTGGTTTAGCATTATGACACCAAATGCCCTGGGATGAGCTACATCTTTCAAAGTTATACTAGCAATTCCCCCTTTTTCAGTATGAAAAGCCATGAAATCCTGCAGAGGAATGTTGGTTACAATGTCGGCCATGGAAACAATAAAATTATCGGTATCAATATAATTTGCAGCTTTTCTTACTGCATCTGCAGTGTCCAGTGGATCAAAAACTGGTAGCACGATATCTAAATCATTGAAATGGTCATTTTCTTTGAAATATTGAATTATCTCCTCCCTCATATAACGAGTTATTATAGCAATTTTACCTGTTATTCCCGCGTTTCGTAATAACTCCAAGTTATAATCGATCATGGGTTTGTTTGCTACAGGAACTAATGGTTTGGGAATATTATTAGTTAATGGTCTTAATCTTGATCCTATTCCCCCGGCTAAGACAATAGCGCTCCATTCAGACATCTACGGTGAAACTCCGGCAAGGTTGTCTTCTAATTTCAGAATTTTATTTATAAGCCTTGATTTGCATCCTTTGGACTTCCAAAAATCCTCAAGGGTTAAAAATTCTATTGTTAATATAGTGTAGAAATTCTTTGAAAAATTCTATCAAATATTTCTTCTAAAATAGATTCGCCAATGTTGTTGACACAATCGCTCTTCACATGTAGAACAATCATAATCATTTTCATCAGCACTGTCTTTTTTCTTATAACAAGTATAGGAATTACAAATGGCTGGTTTCCCACAGTACTGACACTCCTGGGAATCAACTTTAGGGGTATGACTCTCTATTTTCGTTTTATTTTTTTGCATAATCAGTATTATCACCTAGATTAAGGTTGTATAGAAATAAAGAGTGATGATTCATGGAAGTATGTCTTGCCTCCCCCAGAGATTCATTCGTCCTTTATACTCTTACAAGGAAGGCTTAAAATAAATCTTTTTAAGCGTTTTCCACAATTTTCTGAAAAGTTGTATTTGTTATTGCGTAATTTTCTTTAAAACCCTATCATTTAAAAGTATCAAAAACTCTAAAACATTATCCTTCGGGATTCCCCTAACTCAAAATTTCAAACCCTGTCTTAGTGGTTTTTCATGCAAGATGAGAATGTTCCGATAAATGATATTATAGAAAGGAAAAAGCCCTCTCTAGAATTAAATGAGAAAGATATCATTATCAATGATTTACGAGAAGAAATCAAGCACATGAAAGATCAATCAAAGCTAAAACTCAATGAAGCTTTTGGTGATTCCACTAATCTCGAAAAACAACTTCAAGAAAGTCAAGATGTGCTCACTACAGTTAAAACTGATTTTCAAACCGAAAAAGCAAAATCTGAAACATTAGCTGCTGAAAAACAAGAACTAGAGAAACAGATTCGAGAAATGACTGAAACTCTTATGCAAAAAGACTCAATAGCCGAATCGTATTTGCAGCAAATTGCGAAATTGCAACAGCTACTAGAAGACACAGAAAACGAGATTGAAGGCATAGAAGCCAATCATTTGGCAATTCAAAGGCAACTAGAGGAAGAAATCAAACGAATGGATGACCAATTTGGCCAGGTAAGTGAAGATTTAAGCCGAGAATCATCTAGTTCGCATGCGCAAGATATTCTGATTCGGACTGTCCTCCAAGAATCTGAATTGGGAAAAATCACTATGTTTATTGTTGATTATTTCGAAAATTCCAAAAAGAGGTCACTAGCTAGAGAAACGATAGCCTTAGAATTACAACTTGCCCCGATTATTATTCGCTCCCACTTACGACTACTACATGGTTTGGGGGTTTGTTCTTTCAACGAAGTTTCCGGGGAAATTAAATTAATTAGACAATAACCAGTACGTCTTTTATCTGAATAAGCATTTTATTTTTTAGAAGAGGAATTGAGGCGAATTGAATAAACTCCATTATTCCCTGCAATCACAGGAGTTTTCTTTTTCTGAGGTTCGCATTTCAGCAATTTATCGACATTAATATCATATATTCCAATCTGCTTTTCTCTAATAGTTAGAAACTCCATATCTTCTCTTAATTCAGCTTTTTCTGGAGAAATGGGTATAATTTTCCTCACTTTGGGTTGTAAACGTAAACGAAAAAGACGGTGTCCACATATACACCCTGTGAAAAGTTCATTGGCTTTTTCTGGTGTTCGATCACATTTCGCACAACTATATCGTGTTAAATTGACCTCTCCACTCGTTAAAGCCATAATTTCACCGTCATATCAGACGAGAGCAATTGAGAGATGGTCATAGTTATGAGGGGCGATGACAGTCATTTTGAGATTTTTCCTACTGAACAATCCGCTCATTCTGAGAGGGGTTGGATTGAGAATTTTATATCCCAAAAACTCCTGGTGATCTATTTGAATCATAGTTTCCTCTATCAATGCGGCTTCTTCTTCAGGATTAAGACCGCCTTCAAAAACCAAAACACAATCAGTTTTCAGTCTTGAAATTATAAAATCACATTTCTGGGTGCTATTCATTTTTCGTGTGGTTTTTTCGGTCACAAAATTGATATGTAAGTCCACTTTTTGCACCTCTCACATTCCTGACACAGATAGGATGCTTCCATACAATTCATTCATACCAGATCCATTTTTTGCAGAAATTGGAATAATATCACTTTGGAAAGTTTCTTTCACAAGTTCTGGATCAGCGTCGGCCAAATCGGATTTATTGGCTGCTACAATGATTGGAATCTTTCTTGCTTCAAGATTTCCTATCACCGTCCAATTTATTTGGTCAAATGGTGCACGAGCAGCGTCAACTACTACTATTGCAGCATCCATTTTATCCAAGCTTTGAATAGCTTTTATTACACCTCTGGTCGCTTCTTTTGCTCGTTGAATACTTTCCTGTCGTGATAAACCATGTTGTTGGAATTCCCGATAATCAATTGATGTGGTAATACCTGGAGTGTCAACAATGGTTAAATCTAAGGATCCATTGTGGTCGCTGATAACACAGTGTTCGAGCGCTTTGCAATCACGCGTTTCATGAGGGACTGGGCTCACCACACCGAGTGGTTCGCCGTTTCCACATTCATTGGAAATACGATTTGCGAGAGTTGTCTTTCCTGCATTAGGAGCTCCTAGGATTCCTATAGTAATTCGAGCTTTTCTGCTACGTGCAAATAATCGCGATAAGATACTCATCTCATCGATGCCTCCTATTTATTTCTTAATTGTTACAAGATTGAGTTAGAAGAAATACTCCTTTCCGCATTAAAAGAAGAACATAATATGAGGATAGTACAATTTCCAGTAGATTACTGATTAGAGGATCCAAGATGCTTTTCTAGCTCAAAATCCAAAGGATTAGCATGAATATATTTATGAAAACTCGCTCCAATTATTCTTAGCGCAGTTATGAGAAGTAGAAGCGCTACTAACACAAATTCGAACTTGGGATCTTTATCGGTAATGCGTAATACTGTCAAGAGAACTTCCATCAATAATCCAGCAAATAAGGAACCAGTAAAAGCAAAAATACCTTCAAAAGTGAGCAATATTGAGTAATAACGAGCTCGTGTATCCACAGTGGAACAGTCAAGCGAATAAGACGAAATTGCCGTATCCTCGGCACCGAAAGCAAATCCTCCTGGAATATTAACAAGAAGGAGGAACCACACATTTCCTGTAACTAATCCTATTGCGTAACCAAAAGGAACAACCGCATATCCAAAACGAGAAAGAGTTATCACAATTTTTTTACCAAATCGATCTGCAAGTATTCCCCCAACGGATTGACCAAGTCCCCTTGGTAAATTAAATACTGCCCATAAAATCGAAACTTCCAACCATGAGTGAGCTACTCTGAGAGTGACAAATGGGAAAATTGGCCAAGCCATGCTCATACAAAATTTGAAGAAGCTATTGATTGGGAGTAACCTTTTAAAGGGTTCATTCCTTTCAATCAAGTTTCGGGTGGAAAGATGGAGCTCATCTCGAAATATCGCTTTTTCACGAATGTTATATTTTTCTTTAAGAAATAACTCACTCCCTAATGCTAGCGTAAAGATAATAGCTCCAGTTATGAATGGAATAAAGAAGACTGGTTTACTTTCTGCATATATAGCTAATTCTGAGGGGAATGGAAAGGGTGTACTATCCATCCACCATCCCAAGAGAAGAATAACAAAAAGCGAGCTTAATGTACCAATCGAATTAATAAATCCGATAAATGATGCACGTTTTTCTTCAGAGGTATAGTCACCAAGAAAAGCTATCCAAGCTGGGATAAAGCTGAATCCAAGTGACGTCATGATTATTGATAGGAGTACGAGTTCAAGAGGATTGGAAACAAATGGAGTGATAAAAATGGTTAAGGCCAAAGTCGTTAATCCAATGGTCATGACTAATTTACGCCCTCTCAGATCAGCTAGCCAACCCCAAACAGATTGAAATAAATTTGAACCTAAATTTCTCACAGATGTGAGAATAGATTGCTCTAAAGGACTTGCACCCAAAACTACCCCAAAATAGGAAAGATAAGTGAAGATAGATGACCTTCCAGCCGCCCAAGCGATACTGGTGGTATAAATAGGAATTTTTTCCCTCTTCTCTTTAGATTTTCTTTCTGAGTCTGTATCTTTATCTGAAGAAGTGGTCGACGTAATATCAGAACTCATTAGTTTAAACAAATCCAATATACTTAAGATTCTATTAATTTAGGGTAATATAAGACAATAAACCATAATCCTAGAACATTTTTGGCGAGATGAAGATTGGTTAATCAATATATTTTCTCAGATATCCTGTCCAGCGAATTGCTTCTCATACAAATCAGTAAAAATTCCCCCCTTGTTCATCAGTTCATGAAAAGTTCCCATTTCTACAATATTACCCTTGTCAAGAACCACAATTTGATCAACAAACCGAATAGTGCTTAATCTATGAGCAATAACAAGGGTGGTACGATTACTAAGAATGTTATGCATACTTTGTTGGATCACCAGTTCAGTATGTGCATCAACTGAAGAGGTGGCTTCATCCAAAATTAATATTTTTGGATTTGCAAGCAGGGCACGTGCAAAACAAATTAATTGACGTTCACCCATGGATAAACGAGAGCCACGCTCCCCTACCTGAAAATCAAGTCCTTTGCTCATCGTAAAGTCATAGGCTCCTACTTTTAGAAGCGCTCTTTCAATTTCTTTATCTGAAGCGTTAGAATTTCCGTATAGAAGGTTATTCCTAATGCTATCACTGAACAAAAAACTATCTTGGGGGATGATGGCAATATTTTCCCTGTAGTTTTCTAAATTACAGTCACGGATATCGACATCATCTAACATAATATTTCCGTCTTCAAAATCGTAAAATCGCAATAGTAGACTAGCTAGGGTAGTTTTTCCAGCGCCAGTATGACCCACTAACGCATATGTCTGTTGGGGAGGAATCACTAAAGAAAAGTCTGTCAAAACAGGCTCTGTATCTGGAGTATAGCGGAATGTTACTTTGTCAAATACTAATTTCCCCGCAACATCAGTGAGATATTTATCATCTCTTGATACAACTTGAGGTTTACTGTCCAAGATATCAAATATTCGTTCTATTGCAGCCATAGAGCTTAATAAACTGTTGTAGAAATTTGAAAGCACCATAATCGGAAGCGATAAACGTGTAACATATGAAAGAAAGGCAACTAATGTTCCTGGAGATATGAGCTCTTGACCCACTGAATATCCCCCCACAGAAAGAACTAAAGCGGTTCCTAATGTTAGGAGTAAGTCCATAAGGGGAAACATAATAGCAAATAGCATTAATGCTCGTATTCGTGCTTGGTAATTATCTAGATTTAAAAGGTTAAATTCGTCTGTGACAAATTCTTCTGCTGAAAGTGCTTTCGTTACCGTTATTCCACTGATTGCCTCTTGATAATATCCAGTAACCTTAGCTAATGTTCTTCTCGTTCGTTGCCAAGCTGATCTAGTTTTGATTCGAAAATAGACAATAAAAACAGCTAAGAAGGGAAAAAAAACAATTATTGTCAAACTCAAAGTAACATCTAGGGAAAACAATACAAGAAATAAGAGCCCTAGAAACATAACATTAACAACGGCATCTATAATTCCAGTAGAAAGTAAATTAAGTAATCTTTCCACATCATTCGTAATCCTAGATACTATTCTTCCAGTCGCTTCCTTATCATAGTAATCCATACTAAGTTCTTGAAGCTGATAGAATGCCTCTTCTCGTATTTTCGTTATTATACGTAATCCTGTAATTGTGGTAACATAGCTCGTGATAACATTCAATAAAAATGAAAACACTGTTACAGAAAAATATATGATAGCAATAAAGCCTAATCCATTCAAATCCTTCTTGAGAATATAGTCATCAATAACGGATTTTAATAACAAAGGTTGGATGATTGTCAAAAACGTGGCTAAAAGCATCCCAACCAAAGCAACTGAAAAAATTTTGCGATGGGGTAGTGTATAACGAATCAATCGCTTGAAGAGTTCAAAATCAGAATACTCATGATGCAGCAAATCTCGCTGATCTTGCCCGTGTGCCATTTTATTCCTCTCTCTCCTTAATGATTTTTTCTAATGTGAGTTTTACATCGATTTGGCCACTTTCTTGTGTCTTCCAAAGCAGAGGATAGATTTCACCAGTTTTGATTAGTTCATCATGAGTTCCTTCTTCAATTATCTGTCCGCGATTTAGAATCACGATACGATCTACATTTTTTAAAGTACTGAGACGTTGAGTTATGAAAATTACAGTATGCTTGATTGAAGAAGTCTTTAGCATTTTGTCAAATGCCTTAAGAAATTGTGCCTCTGTGTAAATATCGAGAGAGGAGGTGGCATCGTCAAGAACCATTATTGGATTTTTCCGGAGAAGCATCCTCGCAATTGCTAATCTCTGTTTTTGACCTCCAGATAGTGTCACTCCCCTCTCTCCTACAAGAGTATTAAGTCCATCAGGCAAGGATTTTACAAATTCGGCTAACTGTGTAATTTTTAAAACCTGTTCAATCTCCTTTGTATCAATATCACCAAGTTCAAATATTAGATTCTCTGCTATTGTCCTTCCAAACAGGAATGGTTCTTGATGTACAAATCCAACACATTTCCGCCACGTTGATAGATCAAGATCTGCAATATTATGTGAATTCCCATTGTATTCAACAAGAACCTGTCCTGAGGTTACATCCTGAAAACGTGGAATTAGAGAAATTAGCGTACTCTTCCCAGAACCAGTTGATCCTAATATTGCTACTTTTTCTCCCGATTTTATAGTCAAGGATATATTTGAGAGAATAGTACGATCTGAGTACTTGAATGAAACTCGATCAAACAGAATGTGAGGAGTTTCACTTAAAGGAACAGCATATCCAACCATTTCCTTCTCTGTGAACGACGTATCTTCAATAAGAGAAAACACACGGTTCCCTGCTGCTACTACACGTTGGTATGTTATTAGAGAAAACGCAAGAAATCGAGTAGGTAAAGCGAGCATTGTAAAGTAGGTGAATAACGAAATGAGTATTCCTGTGGATATTCGTTCTTCAATGGCTGCTACCCCCCCAGCATAGATTAGAATCGTTACTAGAAGATTCACAACTAAGACTATGGAGGGAAGGAAAATTGATCGGATTTTAAACGCATATGCCCTGAGTTCCATGTATCCTTGATTATGTTGGTCAAACTTTTGCTTTTCTCGTTCCTCCGCGTGAAAGGCCCTAACTATTTGAGCTCCTGAGATATTTTCAGTAATAACCGCAGTCAGTTCTCCATATTTTTCGCGTAATTCGAAAAATAGCGGCCCTAAGATGCGAGAAATCCCGTATGAAAGAAGAATTAGGCTTGGAGTGACAACAGCTATAAGTAGGAAGAGTGTGACATCAATGGAAAGGAGAATTAGATAAATACCTGTATAGGTCAAAAATGCTTGAAGGAGAATTCGTTCTCCCCATACAAGAAATTCACCAATTGGTTCAAGATCTGTTGTTGCCCGTGACATCAAATCACCTGTTCTGTGGCGATCAAAGAATTTCAAATTAGACGTTTCATACTTGACAAAAAGATCCGACCTAATTTCACGAATGATTGCTTCTCCTTGTAAATAACCTGAATATCTTCCCACAAAATGCATGATTCCGCGAATAAGGCTTGCGATTACGATTAAAAACACGCCTGAAAGAACTAAAGATGTTTCAAAGTTACCTGTTTCTAGTGATTTGAGAATATTATCAATCGTAATTCCTATTAGCAATGGAATAGCTAATTCAGCGACTTGGGAAATAGAAATTGATACTAACACAAGTAAAGCTAGAGATTTACGTGTAAGAAGGTATGAAAGTAGCTGTTTTAAGACATTCACTAAGGATTTGCACCTCTAAGGTTAGATAATTTCAACCAAGAAGTTAGGTACTAGCCTCATCAATTTTTTCTTCAAAGAACCCGAGGATATCACTTTTCAGGTCGAATATCACGTAAGGATTAGCTACAATTAAATTTAATTGAAAAATCGATCTGGATTTCATGAACCAGCTGATTTCTGTTACTGTACGGGAACTGAATTCATTACTTGCGGTATCTAACGCCTTTTTCACATGAGAATAGGCGTATTTGTCTGCACTTACGTTTACTTCCAGTGGATATAGATAGTACTTTTGGTCTTTTTGATTGGCGAATTTTGTTCTTACTCCTTTAAGAATATCGACAACATCGTCCACACTATCAAACTTATCACCATCATGATCCCTCCAAGTAATTGTACCCTTATCCATTGACTCAGATGGGATTGTTATCTCAGTGTTTTTAATAATAGTTCCTAATAGTTTTTGATTAGTAACCAATACATGAACGCCTTCAGGAGTAAGAATAGTTGTATAATTAATAGAAATTTCTTCTACAATTCCCTCTACTTTGAGATTAGGAAGGATGACATAATCCCCCACGCTAAACGGATTAGTTACCAATAAGTACAATCCACTGATGAAATTGCCTATCGTCGAAGAAGACGCAAAACCAATTGCAGTACCGAGTAATGCAGCCGCTCCTATAAATAAGTTTTCTCCACCTAACCACAACAACCCTAATAATAAAATTGTGGCCCTGCCTAAAGTGCGTAATGCATTATGTTGAGTTGGAGTCAGTTGTGATTGAATTTTGTTCAATAAAAAGCCCCAAAGAAGCCAGAAAACAATGAATATCATCACATTAAATGCCAAACCCTGTAAAAATGGAATGGAATCAACAAAAAATAATTGTACTTTTCCTATTATCTCGTTAAGGGGATCTTGTAAGACTGTCAAGTATATCACTTCAATAAATAAACGGAATGTTTATTTTTAATTATCTTACCTCTCCATTTCCCTCCTTCAGGAATCTTGGGAAATTCTACTGGGATTTTCATTCTCAGATTAAGCTTGGGTATCAAGCATTGCAATTGGCGGTTATGATAGTCTTACTATTCGAAACTAAATTTCATACGGAAACTATTATTTAACCTATAACTATTCTAATGGAGCCTGTTGTCGTTTCAAATATAGATACAATATTTAATGTTGCTATGTCAAAATTTGGACTGAAATATGGTATATCTATTGAAGTTGAAAACCCTGAAAGTATTGTTTGACCCGTAACAATTTTTGAGTCGAGATAATACCCAATTCTTGCTGAATTATTAAAATCGAAGTGATAATTGATTTCGCCTGTAACGGCAACAAGATCCAAGTGATAGGTCACATTCCCTTCAGGAAGGTCAACCTGATAGATTTCTGTATAAATTCTTCCAGAAACAGTGTCAATATTCCAATATAAATCTCCCTCACAAACAATATTTACAAATTGAGTATCAATACTTCCCGTCACAGTTTTCAACTTGTTAACGGTATTTTCAAGGGGAAAATAAGTATTTAGAAAATTAGCATTAATACTTCCGGTTGTTGTCTCCAGAGATATTTCCTCAATGGTGTTGGGTCCTTCAGAGAAAAACATAATTCCCCCAGTTATTACCTGCACGTCAAATGATGCATGTAACAACTTAGATACATAAATTATAATGTCATAATTGAAATTGTCACTAGTATAAGGATTCCAAGAGTTAAACATGAACAATGTTCGATTTCCAAGCTCTTGTACTTCAAACATGTTTGAATCCTCTAAAGAACTTCCCGAGGATCCATATACTTCTAATTCAATAATAACAAGCTCATCTGAATCGTTTTCCAAGAAATCTATTGATACAGTACCTACATTATTATCAATTATGAATTCCACTTCAGCCATATCTTGGTAACTACTACGATCAAAAACATCATGAGTACTTCCTAAGTGTTCATATGAAGCATCATTTGCAATTAAAGCGAGTAGTAAAGCTCCTGAAAGTGCAACAATGAGGAAAACTGCAATAAATCCGAAAAAAATTGGCTTACGTGATGAAAAGTGCTTCTGAGAGGAAGAATAAAATTGAGGAGGGGAATCCATTCTTCTCTGTGTCTGTTGTCTACCTAGTGAATAACTTTTTACGGAGGAAGAACTGACAGAAGGAAGTTTTGATCCACATTGTTCACAAAAAACAGAACCCAGTGAGGCTCGAGACCTACAATTACTGCAGAATTGAGTCAATTTATTACACTACTTCACGAAATATGTGCATAGTTGAATTTATAACGCATCAGATCGCGGAAGAATACATCAATTAAGAAGCTAATAAATCAGAGAAATCTTACCTCCCAATCATGATACCGCATATAATTATATTCTAATATTCCAATATCACTAAGGAGTGTTAGACAAGTTTTTCAAAGGGTCAATCTCACGCCTGAGGATAAATAACGCAGTAAGGATACCGAACAATCCAAAGATCTTATAGAATGATTGCAGGGTAAGTGCTCCTGTCACCTCATATATCAAATCCTCATAGAATATAAAATAAGCCCCAATAAATGCTATTGTTACCGATAAAGCATTCGTAATCGGTGATACAATCGATAAGCGCCCACGTTCAAATGCTAATTGCTGTGCAATTGTCGCAAAACCATAAGTGATAATGAGCATGCAAAATGAATAAAGGATTATGCCATTCCTTGGAAGAGTCGTTTGAATTTCTCCATTTAGACCGATTAGTAAGCTTTTTGTAAAGAATGTTCCGATTCCAAAAAAGGCGCCAGCAAAAATAGGAAGAATCAATTCTGAAGAGCCTCCCTTTTTTACAATAAATAAGATTACGATCATTGCTACCATTAATCCTAGTGTTACAGGAAGAAAAAGAAGTAGAAGAGGTTCATTCATTTCATTATTAGATTCGATTTTTGGAGTTAAAGCAAATAAAAATATTCCTACAATTAATATTCCGACCCCTACCCACTCGATAATCGATAAACGCTCTTTGAAAACAACAGCCGCAAAAATGAAGGTAAATAGCAAATTTGTATTGACTAGAGGTTTAATAATTGATACATCGTAGATATTTAAAGCAACAGTATAAATAATAAAGCCTGTTAAAGCAGCTATCCCACCGATGAACCACATAGGCGTTGATAATAAGTTCCAAGCTGCTGGAAGAACATCTCGAAAGAAATCATTAATTTTAATTCCACCTGATTGGAAGATGCCGATTTTCATGATAATTGCGGATCCTCCTGAAATGACCCCGTAAAGGAGCATGATTAGCAAAACGACTGCATTACTCTCAAATGACATTGTTACAAACCATTGTACTGCCGTGAGTCTGAAAATTTGCTTAAATAGAATGATAGGTGAAATAATCTAACTTATTCTTCTTGATCTCCACGAATATCAGATACCTCTTTTATTCTCTCATCAGAAGGCAGTAAAAGCTCCTCCTGAAGAATTTCAGTTCTTTGAGCCAGATAATTAAGTTCATCAGATGATAATTCTGGTGATTGATCATCAGATTCACTTAACGTCTCAAATGAAGGCAGAGTAGATGATACTGAATGGACATCTTGTTGATCATCAATAGTCTTATCTTCTTCACCAAGGGTGAGGTATTTTACTTCTTGATAGGAAAGCTGATGTGATGTATCCTGAACAATCGTTTTTGGGGGGTGTTCCTCTGAGGATGATTCCTCCCTGATTTCGCCAGTAACAGACTCATAAGTCTCCTGATCCACATATTCTATTGAAGTTTCATGAGTGACCTTATCGTCCAGATTCTCACCTCCTAATTCGATGTGAATGAACAACTTCCCATAATTTTGTAGAGGAATAACTGGTACGTGTAATTCCAGAAAATCACGTTTGGAAGCCCCAGTATAAAATCCACGTAGGTGATCTGATTCATCCAAGATCTTTACACGATATTTAGTTAATCCATCATTTAATTTGCATCGAATATAGAAAGGAATGCAAATATTCATAACAGAAAATTCATCCCCCACATCGTCCACGATTTCTATTTTCCTCATGATTTTTTACCTACTGGAAATGCAATGATTGGTAATTATACGTATAAATTTAACTGGAACCACTTTAGAACTTAGTTTTGACATAACATTTAATTAATCATACCATAAAGATTATTCCTCAAAATAAACATTCTTGTTATTTATGACGGTGAGAGAACGATTATGCAGAATATTGAAGGCATACTAAAAAATCTTAGTTCTTCCTTGCTTAATTTTTCAATTACTGGGAAATAACAGAATAAATCCTTTACATTTTCAAGCACACGAGGGGATTTTCTTCTTACTGATGTTATCCCGGCAATTAACTTAGTAGGGGATGACTAACTTGTAACCTGCATCCCTTCTTCAATTTTGGAAGAACACTTAGGAATAGAGGACGTTAATGACTCTATTGGAGTTGGTAAACAGCTTATAACTTGTTATGTATTTAATAATTTAATTAAAGACGATACCAGACTTGAAGCGAAGTTCATCACAACATTTTATGATTATGAGAGGGGAATTTCGCTACAGGTATCTCTACTCAAACCCTCTCATTCTGAATCAGATCTTAAACTACATTCTCTATCTCTATTCTTGATGAAAAATGGTTTGATTCTTCAGCGTTTATCTGCTGACATAAAGGTAGTCCCATCGGTCAGTTCACGCTCTATTTATTCTATCCTGCCAGATAGGAGATGTGTGACTCATCCCATCGTGATGCCAAAAAGTTAAATTTTATCGTGTATCCGATAAATTCAGTTATAGAGAGAGAGATTCTTATAGTAAAGTTAGCTCTACTAGGGTATCACGAAGGAGATCTTTACTTTTTGTTTCCATCTGAATCAATAATAAAAAAAACCTCTGTAGATTATCAGCAGAAATCCACACCAATTTCACAATTCAAATGATAAATGCGTTTAAATTGACAGTAAATTATCAGTAAAAGAGAGATTTATGGAGATAGAAAGAAGGAGATTTTAAATCTCTCCTTCTCTCTTTAGAATGGGTTGAATTATGGGTAGATACGATTGTATCTGATTAACAATTGTTAATTTTTTCTTTTAAATAGATTTGGGATTAAATTTCATACTCTCATTCCGCACAAATGATAAGTATCAGGCCCACTGGATTTGAACTCTTCCCAGTTCCATTAGTACTCCTACCACTCATCTTCCAGAAGAAACATGAGAGATAATTCTCCCCCTCTTTTCTTAATTCTCAGAATTTTATTGCCATTTTTCCTCTGATATATCTCATCCTTTCTTCAATCGAATCGTTGCAGAAAATTTTCTGCAATCTTTATCGGATGCCATGGAATATTCGCTAACTCTCTTTTACCTTCTTCAATAATGAGATGTAAGATGTTTAGTCCTTGGGTTGTTAGAAAGTTTTCTAAATTATCATCTAAAATGCTCTGAGACGCTTTTAGAGATTGAAAATAATCAATATTCAAAGACTCAAGAAATTTGGAGAAATTAATGGCAGAAGATACGGTTTGTTGTCCGCCTGTAGTAAAATATTGCGAGTTATCCAAAATAAGTATTTTCAGGTTATGAGGTTTATAGTAAGCAGCCGTTATTACTGAACCGAAGCCCATCAATAAGTTACCATCACCAGTAATGACAGTTACTCGTTTTTCAGGATTCATTACTGCCAAACCTAGTCCTACACCGATAGGCAACCCCATCGATCCCCTAAGATACACTTGAGGCTTAGCTAAATAATGATACACCTCCCTACTAATATTCCCGTTGGAACTAACGATTAAATCGTTCTCACCTATGTGATCCTGCAGAGATGAGATTACTTCATAACCTTTCATTGACTCAACACTCCCTTCTTCACCATTAAGACTACTGGTGAGGATTGCTCATCCATGACTGTTATCGCTTTTTGCATACTCACTTCCCAATCTTTTTCATTTAAATCCCAATAAAGTAGATTTAAAGATCCTAAGAAGGAATTATTTATCTTTCCCATTATTGAATGTTCAGGAAAGTCATTATCCTCTTTTAAACCCCTGTAGCTCACTAAAATAAGTATAGGTAGTTTATATAATTGGACTAGCGATGTCAATGCATCCCCTATATTCCCCAAGCCACTATTTTGCATATAGACCAAAGCCCGTTTCTTTGAAAGAGCTGCTCCTATGGCAATAGCTATAGCTTCATCTTCTCGCGTCGCAGAAAGGTGTTTTATTGGTGATTTATCTTCTTGACTTGGTATATAGGATAAGAACTCCTTGAAATAGGAACAGGGTACCCCAGACACTAAGTCGAAATTATCTTCAATAAAACTCACGAATTCATCAAGATTAATCATCGTAATTCTCCTATTCTTGCAGAAAAGATTTGACTTTAAGTATGATTTTTTAGTTAGGAAATCAATCTTGATTAAAGTAAATGAGCAGCAGAACCTTCATGACTTGATTTGTATCGACAAGAGTTGGGGATAACTTATACATTCTAGACAATCTAAGGGAAATTTGGCCTGTTGCTGAAATGTTTGTGCAATTACGAATCTAAACTCATTCTTTTTGAGAAATAACATACTTTTTCCCATTGTTTGTATCCTGCACCAATAAAACACTGTTTACTCACCAAATTATCATCAAAAATTAACGCACTGTAAACCTCAATCCCTTCCTCATCAAATAAATATTCTTCTGCCGCTAGTAGAAGTTCTTTACCGATACCCTGATTCTGGTAATCTGGATGTACTGTTAATCGATTTATCCACCCCTTTCTATTGTCATGTGAAACCAATACTACTCCTACTAACTTTTCACTTATTAATTTCCCCAATAACACTACATTGGCTGATTCCATTTGATCTTTCATCTGATCTGGATGATCCCGTCCTTCTACCCGCGGTTTTAACCCCACTTCCTCCCATAATTCTAGTACATCAGCATATCTTGCTAGAGAAAGTTTCTGAATCATTATTTCCTGCTCTCTTTATTGTTTTTCTCTTAAAGAGTTCCATACAGCCATAAATGCAGACGCTTTTTCTAAATCAATAGGTGAATGCAAATTAGTGGGCTCGTACTTTAATGAACTTCCAATGATCACTCCTGAAATAAGAGGAAAAATAGTACTTACATTATCAACAGTCACGCCGCTTCCCAATATCGGTTTGTGTTTGGTTCTAGAGACAAAATGGGTTAACGTATCTAATGGGAGTAACGCACCTGTTTCTCTCCCCGATAATATTATTGCGTCTGCTCCACCACGATTTAGCGCATTTTTTGCTGCTTCATCCAAAGTAAATTGTCCAAGAGGTGTGGCATGTTTTACTCCAATATCAGCAAGTATCAAAACTTTAGATTGGAGCACCTGTTTTTCTTGAATAACTTGTGAAGCAACGCCCTCAATTATTCCTTGATCTGTAACATACGCACCTTCCCATATATTACAGCGGATAAAACTCGCGTAATTAATCGTGGCCATTGTTATGGCTTGTAAACACGCATTTCTCAGAATGTTCACTCCAACAGCAATTGTAGGAACTGAATCTATGATTTTGTTCACTATCTTACTCATTAACAAAAATTTGGCGTCAGAAATTCGTGTCTTGGGAAAGGGAGAATCATGAAAATTTTCTATGAGTAACGCGTCAAATCCTGCTTGCTTTAAAGTTAGAGCATCGGCTATACTTATTCTGAATGCTTCATCTAAATTAAATTCTGGGGATACATGACCTTCAAATGAAGGGAGATGTATCATCCCAATTACTGGCTTCTGTGTTAAGTCCAGAGGATGTTTAGGGGTCGGTACTTACTTCACTTCCAATTAAGTGTTCCGCTTTAACCATCTCTATCATTATTTCTTAAATTCCCCCTCATTGGAAAAGTTGTTAAAGGTATCCAAAAACAGAAATGACTTGCTATGATGACGGTTTTACCGGCTGAACTAAACAGTTTACTGTTTGGAGATGATGAGTACTGGCAAACTGATCATATAGATGAATTCAAATGACTGTATGTAATTGTGGAGCTTTAGGAGAATATAAAGATCCATTCAATCCATATTCTCTCGATTATTGCTCTTCTTGTTTTTCAGCTTACCTAGAAAAAAAAATTCTGCGGGGAGTGCCACGTAGAGTTAGGGGACAGCATATTGCTGTCGCAGTATCAGGAGGAAAAGATAGCTTAGTGTTACTTAATGTTCTATATTCATATCAAAACGAGCTTAAACTTCCTTCTTTAATTGCACTAGTTCTTGAGGAGGAAATACCAGATATTCAGCAAGAAAGACAGAAAATAATCCAATACTTACATAAACACTATCCAGATTTGTCTATTAACATTATCAAATATTCAGAGTTATTTGGCCATACTCTACCTCATCTTGTCACTATAAATGATAGCAAAAAACTTGGTTTTACACCGTGTAGCATTTGTGGAATATTTCGTAAACAGGCACTTTTTCAAATGGGTTTACAAGCGGGTGTTGATTTCATAGCTCTTGGAACGACATTAGAGGATGAAGCTAGTACCATCATCCTGAACATTATTCGAGGGTTTCCAACTCTCTCTCCAACCCAAAACTCATATTCCAATAATTCTAATATTCAAAGATTGCCTCAACGTATCAAACCTTTAGCCCGAATATCAGAAGACTTAATACGTATCTATATTCGGATTAAGAATATTCCTATAATTTCACAAACTTGTCCCTATGCACAGAGATCTTTACGGTCGGAAATTACAGCTTTTATCTCGACATTGAAAGATCGTGATCCACAAGGATCATTCCTTTTTAATATCCTAAAAACAAAGAATGATTCTGAGAGAAAAACCTCTTTTCCCCAGAATACTTACCACTGTACGCGATGTCAGATGATCTCACATCATTCTCTTTGTCCAAGTTGCCGTATATTATCTAATTTATTGAAATCCAGCTGATAACTTCTTTACCTTATTCAATTTTGTTTTATTGTGGGGGGACAAAATTATTTGAGTAGTATATTATCATCATTGACTATTCTATTCTCTCATAAAGTGTCACAAGAAGTATTGAAACAGGTGAAGTTCATGCAAGAGCAACTCTTCTTTGATTTACGGAAGGCACTAGC
>DXJL01000098.1 GCA_019057635.1 Candidatus Heimdallarchaeota archaeon | reverse complement strand
TCTTTTTAGCAATTAGTGCAAGTTATTTATTCTCACGACAAAGAAAAGAAAAACAATCAGTAGAGAAAAAATCGATAAAAGAAAAGTTAGCGTTCTTAACGGATACGTATACTATTCTGGTTTCATCCTCAGCTGGAGTTCCTATCTGGTCGTTAAGTAATGTTCTTTATAAAGCAGATGAATCACTAACTGGTACACTCAGTGGACTATCAGTTGGTATTGATGCTTTCCTTGAGTCTTTTCAAGCTGATTTCTTATCACAAGTGAATGATTACTCACTTTCTCGTGATCATCCTGAGCGGGATACTACTTACAGAGTTAGTGTAATTGAACAGAATAAAATCCATATTCTAATTTTAGGATCGGCTTCTTACAGGTTTTTTGTCTTTTTAAAGGAAAAACCCTCACCTTTCCTCAGAAATACTTGTCTCAAGGCTCTTAAAGACCTTCAACAAACTCTTCCACTTCACGATACAGGTATTATTAACGAAGCTCTCTTAGGTCCAAATATTCGCGTGATGCTAAGAAAATATTTGCCTATTGGTATTCTAGAACCATTTAAAATCGATTTAGAAAGACTTGGTTATTTCGATTCGGCTCTCAGACAAGGAACAGATAAATCTCCCATTTCGAAAGAGGCTTTAAATGTTTTGAAATTCCTTGTTGTAACTGGACGTACTCCTCCAACCACCAGCAGTACCAAACAAGGTCTCCTAAAGCTTTATGATCGAATTATAACCGAATATCCCGAAAAACATTCTGGAATCCTTCTTTACTCAGATGCCATGAAGCTTTTGTCACAAGTGGGCGGTTTTTCACTTAAAGATATTTGTGAAGCTTTTTGGATGGGTATAGATGATAAAGTTAAAATCCTTATACCTATTTAATCGATTTATGCACAGAAAGTAATTCGTAGGTATCTTGATTTCCCTATTGGATTGCAAAATGAAACATTTGGTTAAAAAAAAATGAGAAAGTTAAAATCCTAGTTCCTCAGAATGAAAGATAGGAACGTGAGGGTATTAAATGGTGGTTTTTGCGAAAATTTGTCTTCTAGGTGATGGTAGTGTTGGCAAAACCTCCCTCCGAAACCGTTATATGGGGAAAGGATTACCAGGGGACTATTTACCTACCCTTGGTGCTGATTTTGCGGCAACTAAGGTGAATATTCCATACGGGAACTCCGAAAAATCAATTCGATTTCAAATTTGGGACCTAGCAGGACAACCGACGTTTAGTCAAATTCGTGCACTTTATTATCGACAAATTGCTGGGGCATTATTAGTGTATGATATTACAGATCGTGCTTCACTTCAAAATCTTCGATCTTGGGTTCAAGAACTCACTCAACACATGGGTACTCCTTCAGTATATATTAATATTCTTGGAAATAAGTCTGATTTGCGTACTGATGATAGTGTTACCACTTTAGAGGCAGAAACTTATATTTCTGAACAGATTTTACCCAGATATCAACATCTTGTGGGAAGCATCGATCACTTTGAGACCTCTGCTAAAACAGGAAAAAATGTTGATAAAGCTTTTATTACATTGGGAAGGAAAATTCTAGAAAAAACATCCTAGAATCTAAGCAGTATTGATCTAGGGCTCTTTTAACTATTTTTTGTTGGTTCAAAAATTGTATAATAAATACTTCTGTAGAGGAATTCTGTGAAATTCTTTGGTAAGGAAGTTCCCCAACACTAAAATTAATCATCCCCTATATACCCAAGAATCAAGAAGATTTAAGTTCAGATTGAGCGTTTAACTAATCCTATCTCTTCTACTTCTGCATCAGAAAGTATTTGATTATTTGATAGATCATATATTTTTTCATCGATGAGCTTGTATCTAAATTCAAAAAGATCACTATGTTCATCAACGGCAACTACTACAATCTGAGTTTCGCAATGAGGACAAGCAAGTACAGGAAATTTGCTTATAAGCTCTTTCGAGTATACGTATATAATATCACCCTTGTGCGGAAGATTTTTATAACAATTTAGCATAAAAGGGAAAATAGTTTGCAAGCAATTAGGACAAGCCCATTCTTTTATAACATATTGAAGAAATAATTGGACAACTGAGTTTAACGAACCGAAATACTCGTGATCAAGTAACTTTTCTATCGTTTTACGATGTAAGTAAGCACTCCAGACAAATTTAGAATATTTCTGCTTAATATGCTGCCGATAAATGATGGGATCTAATTCTGAGCTTTTCGTCAAGCACCTACACCTGCTACTTCTTCAATTATAACTCGACTAATCCATAATTAAAGATTTTGCTGTTTATAAATTTAGTGTTTATCAGAACCACTAAAAAAAGAAGATTTTTTTAGTTTCTTTGTGTTTCAATTAATTCCAGAAGAGCATCTATACGAGTCATTACCTGGCCTTCAGAATAAGCACGGGAATCATTCATATCTCCTTCTATCAACGTTCCTGGGATATTTGTTTTTTCCGTTACTTCTACTCTTGTAATTGGCTGGCCCAACGAGTATCGCTTACAGGAACGCATTGAGTGATATAAAATTCCATCACACTTGTACTTCTTCGCCAGTGTGCTTATTAAATCGATCTTATGTTGAAGTGTCTTATTTAAGTAGATATTGGAATACATCACTGCAGCATCTTTAAGCAGATCTCCCGATTCCTGAAAATTTTGGGACCATGCATTTGTATACGTATCTACAGGAAACACTACCCCTTTCTGAGCGAGAGTATTGTAGAAATCATAAAGATTGAACCATATCGGTATATTATCCCAAAGCAATCTAAAACGTTCAGGAACGGTGATCGCCCCCTCTTCATCATCAACTCGTGTTTGGACTTCTTGGTATACTTCTTCATACAAGGAGACGGTTTCAGTTGTCCCTCTTTGGGACACAACCGGTGCCATGAGAAGAAAACGATCCGCACAGTTTAATGGAGCAGGTATAGCCTGTCCTAAATCCAATATTTTTGTCCAAAGTTCGATGCTATTCTTAGAGTTTTGAAAAACTTCTGTTAGAACTCCCATATCCATTTTCTTATTCATTTGCTGTTCAAGAAAGGAAATGTATTCATTCATTTGAGTAGTTAGGTATTCGATGTAATAAGAAGGAATATTATCATCTATTAACGGAGGAGTATCGAAAATGAATAAAGGAATTTTATATATTCTAGCTAAATCTTGATACCATTTGAGAACCGTCCCGCAAATATTATTACCACAGATTAGCATGTCAGGAGTTGCTAACCCACCAATTCCATCAATTTCAGATAAAGGAGTAGGGCTATCGGGTGATAAAATGCTACCGAATGAAGTTCGTGCATAGGCACAAATATCTTGACTGTAGCCATGTGACTCTGCAACCTGGCTCAGACGAGTACTATCCTTTGCAGATCCTGCAATGGCCCCATATTGCTCTGGATATAAGGGAAGTATGTCCATCGCCACTAAAAACTCTACAGGTCCACCAGATGTAATCCAAGCGATTTTCTTTCCCTCGTCATGAAGATATGGGTTTTTGCTTTGAAAGTAGTACATGGCTTGGCTATTCTTTACACTTTGGGTACTATTTAGACGTCTGTAAACACGTTGTTTTTCTACTGAAGTCATGCATTCTTACCTCCTATAGAAGTAACTCTGAAAAAGCTGCTAAACGGGTTCGGAGTTGCCCAACATTTGATATATCGGGACTAGTCTCTAAATTTAAATATGAGATGTCGTGAGATTCTAAATATTTACGAATTGGTACGAGTTCAAAAGCATCAGGATCGCAAAATTTCATAGTTAAGAGTACTACACCGTTTACATCATGTTCCTTTATTTGCTCACCCAAACTCTCAAGTCTTTGATTTTTTTCATCATAAGCAGTCGGTTCAGATGTTCGTTTGAGTTGTGACTCAACATATGATTTCATCGAGTCAGTTTCTGCAAGAGTATAATTGAAATTACGATGTCCAAAAGATAGATCATCAGCAACTAGTCCATTCCATTCTGGTATATCAAACAATTCCCAGTTATCCCACATCCCTCCTGAAACGAGTAACCGGGGTATTTCATCTTGGTTAGTGACAGAAATACTATCATCATTATTAGTAGGAGGAAAATCTTTGAATATTTGTGTAAATTTATCCACAGGTAATAAATCACTAAAATACAATAACTGTGCAAATGTTACATATAGCAACTGACCTTTTGATACAAGATTAGCTACTTTCTGAAGAATTTTTCTCTTTAGATTGTATTTTCGGATACTTTCAGTCAATTTAAAATCTGACGAACCCTTGAGATGTTTTTGTGCGAAAGAAACTATCTGTTTGAATTCATTTTCAAGGTATGTCCCCGCAGCTTTGTTACTCTTAATTGGAAAAGTTAAATTATATGTTAATTGGGCTGCGAAAACCTTTTGCCAAACATCAGAAACATTTTGTAGACTGTCACAGGTTCCTGTTGAAAAAATAATTCCTTCTAGATCCTTATATCCATTCACTAGTCCATTATCTAGAATTCCTCGTAACCATGAACAGGCAAAGGTCTGAATATAACGTTCATAAGCACCTTGTTGTGCTTGGGGATGTTTAAATGCAAAAATGCGTACAGGATGTAATTTCATTGCATCTAATAATTCAACTGGAATTTTATTAGTAAAATACCCAACCATTGGATTAGAAAGTTGTTGTAATTCTGTTAATGCCTCGTAATAATGTGTTAAATAATATTCTAGTGAAGAAGAGAGAATATTACTTCTTATATTGAATGACATTTGTATTTTATTCCTAGAAATTATAGACTAACGGTTAAGCCCCCTCCTAACGCAATAGTTTGTCCAGTAATATAGGAGGAGGCATCAGAGGCCAAGAAAAGAACGATTCCTTGCATATCATTTTCACTAACAAATCGTCGAAGAGGAATCATATCAATCAGAGTCTCTCTGATCGGACTGCCTTCCTTGGTAAAGATTTCGGCCATCGAATCTCCTTCAATGAACCCTGGACATATAACGTTTGCACGAATGCCATAACTTGCAAATTCTACTGCTAATTGACGCGTTAAGCCTAACAAACCACTTTTACTTGCCGAATATCCGATCTGAGCAATTTCTTCAATTCCTTTAAGTGCTAAAATCGAAGCAATATTAATAATGCTTCCACCATTATCATTAGCTACCATTAATTCTTGAATAACACTTCTACACATCAGAAAGGTTCCAGTCAAATTTGTATCAATTGTTCGGTGCCAAGATTTCAGAGTCTGATCTAATGTGGAGGCAGCCCATGTAACGCCTGCATTATTGACTAGAATATCCAAGGTTTTCAAATCACGAATCTGATCGATAAGGGAATGAATATCGGATTCTTTACTAATATCACACGCAATACCTCTAATATCTCTGGAGGGCCAAAGGGATTTCAAACGAATTTGCTCTTCTTCCAATGATCCATGTCTTCCACGACCACAGAAGATGAGAGATTCAACCCCTGCCTCCAATAGTCCTTCATTGATCTTACGACCAATGCCTTTCGCGCCCCCAGTTACTAATGCTTTTTTATCTGTAAGCTTGAATAGATCTAGTACAGTCATATACGAAAAAACCTCTTTTGAAATGATTGTATCAAGGACTAATAATAATAGATTATGAATTTTTCTAAGAGTCCATTATTAAAAGACTATTACAACTCTAAGCTGATCTTTTGTATCTACGGAAAGAAAATTAGGGTTGTTTCTGGAAACTGAGAAGTAATTTTCCCCAAATTCGAATTACGCGCTCATCTTGGGATAATTCTAAGGATTCATCTTCACCTATATAGGTATCAAGGAGAGTCTCTACAGAAAGCTCGTTTAATTTATCCTCATTATAAGCTAGAATTTCTTCTATAATGAGAGATTTAATACCTATTGACATATCTTTCAGGATCGCATAACTAGTACTAAACAATTCATTTTGAAATTTCTGTTGAAGAAGTAAATCCGAAACAAAACTTGTATCTATAGCCATAAAGTAATATTTCTTTCCATACACGAACCTCAGCTTGTGGATAGCCGTAGATCCGAAAGTAATAGAACGTGGTTTCGATTCAAATAATGAATGGATAAAACCTATGATAGCACTGAAGAATCCAGCCCATATTCCTTCTTTCGTCAAATTATAGGCTAAAGGAACTTCCCAGCCTTCTAAATTAGCAATCATTGCCCATCCTGCGGGTTTAGCAACCTGAGTACGTTCGGCATGTTTTCTTAAATAATAATGAAGCATCAGACACTCTTCAAATGTCAAGATACTGAAATTACTCCCAAATTGACCAACAATTGTGTTTATGAGGTCCCCCTCTAAGTATTTTTCATTAACATCCAACAGAATATTTTGAAAATGTCTATCTATGCTATCTTTTGTCTCATCGTCAATGTCATCTGAAACAGCATTTGCATAAAGAATAGACGCCTGCCCGACAAGCACGGCTTTCATTATAACTTTAATTTCATCAGGAATACCTCCTTCTGCGTTGATAAGAAGAAGAGTAACTGCTGGATCACTAATAATCAAAAAGAACTGATCTTCCAAGGAAACAATGAAGATTTCAGAGGATTTTATTCCCACATGCCGGGGTAGGTCGAACTGAATACTTGCAATCCCTTCACCAAACAATTCTTTACCTAAATTCCCTAGACCCATCAGAAAGTTTGAAACGATTTCTAAAAATTCAGGACTTGGTTCTCCAAAAGTCCATTTAACCTCTGTACCTTCCACAAATAGGGCCCAATTTTCTCGGATACGCATTAAGGTGACTCCAAAAAAGCTGACACATCTTATTTCTACTTCCACTTTCAAAAGCATTTCCATTCTAGACTATAGGTTTAATTGACTCCAAAGAAATATTGTTTAGAAAGATATTTACTAAAAACGGAAAAATAAATATATTGTTCTCGATAATCACAATGAAATATCCGAAGTTTACCTGAGAACTACATTCAGGAGATAAAATCATGGAAATAATAGTACTAGGAATTATGGCTTCACTTCTCGCAGGATTAGCTACTTCCTTAGGGGCAATACCAGTTCTACTCGGTCGAGAATTTTCCGAACGAAGTCTTGATATCATGTTGGGATTTGCCGCAGGGGTGATGCTTGCGGCTTCTGCTTTTAGTTTACTCGTCCCTGCTCTAGATATGGAGCCTATTTACACAAATTGGGAATTAGAACCAGTATTAATTGTTGTGCTTGGTTTCGCAAGTGGTGCACTGATAATCCATGTCATTGATCGGTGGGCGCCTCATCAACATTTTATTTCAGGTCCAGAAGGATCGAGCAATATCTCTAAAAGACTGGCTGCTACCTGGTTATTTGTTATTGCAATTACAATCCATAATTTTCCCGAAGGATTAGCTGTTGGAGTTGCTTTTGGATCAGCGGCACAACCTGAAGGAGATATTTCAACGGGAATTATTATTGCCTTGGCAATTGGTTTACAGAATATTCCAGAGGGAACAGCTGTTGCTTTACCGTTACTTCGAGAGGGATATACGAAACGTGATGCTTTCGCTATTACTACCTTTACAGGATTAGTGGAACCTATTGGTGGATTAATTGGAGTTGCTGCAGTGAGTATCGCTTTAGGCATGTTAGGATTTGGCATGGCTTTCGCTGCAGGGGCTATGATCTTTGTAGTTTCTGATGAAATCATACCAGAAAGTCATAGAAAAGGCCACGAGAGGGCAGCTACATTTGGAGTCATCTTAGGATTCATGGTCATGATGTTTTTGGATAATTTTATCGCAGGGGCTTAATCCTCCCCCCTGTTATACAAAATTTTGCTGAGTAAATGAATATTCTTTTCTGGGTTAATATTATTCAAACGCTAATAGCTGATGTGCCTCCTTGAGTTGATCTATGATGGGGATATTTTGTGGGCATTTCTCTAAGCAATCTTGACATTCTATGCAGGCCTCTGCATTTTTTCCTGGAGCCCAGCTTACTTTTCCGATGTTTGAGTACCATGTTTTAGCTTCTTCTTGTCCGTATATTTGATAATCTATCATGTATTCAAAGGTTAACTTAATGTTTACTTCATTAGGACATGGCATACAATATCCACATCCCGTACAAACTAGATTGGACAACTCTTTGAACTTCATTGCAATTTCTGCAATTCTTTCTTTCTCCGTTCCTAGATAATGGTTATAGTCATCCCTAGAAACCAGATTCAAATTATCATGAAGCATTTCCTCGGAACCCATTCCTGACAATGCAACAGAGACATTAGGATTGGCTAGCACAAACTTAAGGGCTAAATCAGCAAAATTTTCTCTCCCTTCTGAAAGCCATTGGTGCATAGATTCAGGAGGTGATCCTGCAAGCCGACCTCCTCCCACAGATCCCATAGTAGCTACTCCCATCCCTTGTTTAGCTGCATAAGTAATCATTTCATCATTAACTTGATCAAGAATATTATACTGTACCAACATTAAATCAAAATGACCCGTATCGATTATTTCCTTTAGAACTTCGGGTTTATCATGAAATGAGAAGGCAAGATGTTTAATCTTTCCTGCTTCCTTTGCAACCAATGCTTCATTGATTAAATTTAAATCCTGAACCTTTTCTTTGAACGTTTTTGCATTTAATCCATGCATTAAGTAATAATCTAGATACTCAACATCTAATTTCTTCAATTGTTCATCTAAGTAAAGAGTGAATTGAGAGGTTTCTTTAAAGTCTTGATAAAAAACTGGACATTTAGTTACAAGGGTTACCTTCTCCCGATATCCATCTTTAAGGGCTAAACCCACAACGATCTCACTCTCCTTATCATGATACATATGAGCAGTATCAACATAATTAATACCAGAATCAATACCTTCCCTAATTAAATTGATAGCTCTTTCACGATCGATCTTAGGTTCACCCGGTTGTAAAGTTGGAAGTCTCATACAACCAAACCCAAGAGCTGAAACGTTTATTCCTGTTTTTCCCAGTTTTCTGTACTGCATAGGTATCAACAAGCACTATTTACCGTTTGAGGAAGAATCTTCAAACATCAATATATTTCCTACGGAAGGAAAGATATAAGCTTGGATAACGTATTTCTCTGTAGAAAAGTATATTCTCCTCCCGAGAAAAGAACCTAGATTTTCAGATATGTGTGCTCTTTATTAAACCGAACAATGAACTAGTTCGATAATAAAAAAAAAGAAAAAATGTTAAGAGATTAACACATTTTTTTTAAAAAAGAAAGGGAGTTAAGATTTTTACCAGCGACTTCCGCCACCAGAACGACGATCACGACCGCCACCACGGCCACCACCGCCACCACCGCCACCACGGCCACCGCCACGATCTCCACCATATCCACCGCCACCACGGCCACCGCCATATCCACCGCCTCCGCGGCCACCACGATCTCCACCATATCCACCACGGCCACCACCGCCACCGTAAGATCTACGGCGTGGATCTTCTACATGTTCAGAAGATCTGTTGTTTTCTGTATTGACTTCATCAAAAATAGTTGAGTCTTCGGTTATGGTTCCGAACTTGCCTTTGGATAAGCGAAGGGAGTTTCGGAAAACATTAGCAAATCCATTTGATAATTTGTAAACCTTTTCTAATTCAAGAGCGTCGATATCCTCGTTCCAGCAGGTAAAGGTTATAGATCCTGATTCATCTGCAACTGTAAAATCGCAAACTCGATGGGTGTCACCAGATTTTGCATTGATTTCACGTTCTTCTTCTTTCTCATAGACTTTAAAAATTACGTCTAGATGTTTTTCAAGAGCTTTGACGTCTCCTATTTTGACGTCATGTGTTTCGTACGTATTATTACTTTCGTATGACATTTTATACACTCAATTTAGCTACGAATTGAACTTAATCCCGATTTAAAAGCAAAATTATCTTAAAGGTCACAATTATTTAATCCATGATAAAAAGAAGTTAGCAAATCGTTCCATTCGTCTTTTTCTACTTTAAAAATTAGGTTTATGTCCTACGGAACGATTTTTGTAAGTGTTTAAAAAGATACTGCATAATCTATGTTTGAGTACGGACTTTTTCCTTTTTCTTGCCAACAGTAGCCAAATAAATAACTACTTGCTCCTGTTCATCTAATCCTAGCAATTCATTGAATTCATCGTCATGATAAGCGGCTATAGCACATACGCCACATGAAATATTTTCTGCAGAAAGGTAAAGATTTTGACAGACATGACCTGCATCGAGAAATAAATAACGAAACCCTCTTTGACCGTATCTCCATGCCATTCTGTGAGTGTTTGCGACCCAAATAAAAGTGACAGCGCTTTTTACAACCATAGATTGATCATATGCGGCTTTTTTCATTTTTAGAGGGAGATTTGGATCCTTGGATATTTCTAACAGTTTATGCCGGGTTGCAATATAGCGATATAAACCTGATTCTAATCCTTCGACACGATTAATATATAAATAGGTTTCAAACGCGTGACGAGCACCTGCTGAAGGTACATTACGTAAAGTAACAGTTTTCAAGACCTTTTTGATTTCTTCAATTTCCTTCTCACCAGAATAATTAGTTCTTACTTTTTCAAGATCTTGATTTCTAACACCTTGAGTACACCACAATAACCATGACAATTCCATAACACTAAGGGACTCATTGGAATATGTTCGAATACTCTGCCGTGTTTCGATACATTCACGCAAAAATTTATTAGGAATACTAATTTGACTCGGTTCTACTAGACTTATGAGTTCTTTACTGGTATCATATTTTGTTTCTAAAGGAGGTTGGGGTACTCCTTTACTCTGATCAGGAGGTTCCATAAACTGATATTTTGTTTTCTTCAGGAATTCTTTACCTATACCCTTCGTCATACGTGATACCAGCCTAGGACGGCCAATTACCCAGTATTTTTCTTACTGAAACAATTTGTCCGAGATGATAGGAATTATGTTGAAGAAGCACAAAGAATGCTTGAAGAACTGGGGCGTTACCCCAACTAGGCATAGATTTATCTAAATCAGTAGTTTTAGCTAATTCTTCTGTATGTAATAACCCTTGTTCAAATTTATTTACTAGGTTGAGATAATTAGAATCGTCGGCTAGGTGATCGCTGGTTGGCCAGTTATTATTCTCACTGATAGCTTGCCAATCGACTTCTTTCCCTTTTATCCCTTCAAAAATTGCTTCTTGCCAGACGACTATATGATGGAGCATTTCCCAACAAGAATGATATTCGTTTTCGGGAATCATTTTAGCAATCTCGGGTGTTAATCCCTCTATCGCTTTTTTTGGTGGAAGGTGGGTGTTTTTTCCTTTTAAACCATTTAGTATCATTTTAATGACTTTGTCATTTTCCATAATGCTACAAGAATTTCCTCTGAGATTAAAAATATTTCATCGGGAGAAATCTTTCAGGACTAAAAAGAATGGTGAATAAAAGGTCGAATTTTCTCCTCACTGCTCATCCATACATCACGTAAAAGTTCAGGTTCATCAATTTGTGATGAAAGACGGCCTTCAGCATCTGTTTCTATTATTTTCAATAATTTTTCTTGTACCCGATAAATATTCTTAGAGGAATCTCCTCTCCGAATGATGAAAACGAGAGTAATAAATCTCCCACGTAATAAACTAATATCGTAGGTGTCCATAGCAATATATTCAACATGTTTTGAGGATAGCCAAGAAAAACTACTTTTTAACAAATGTAACAGAGTTTTGAAGATGTCGTTGAGAGCGGTTGCCTTCTCTGATGAACGAATTCCTTCTATCGCTGAATAAACTCTAGAATATAGAACTACATTGTCCACACACCGATAGACAAACCATGCAGGTACACTAGCACGCTCATCAGGGTTGGAACTACGTTTGAACATTATTAATTCTCTCAAACAAGGAAATTATTGTTTTATTCCAAACAGAATAACCGAGAATAATCAAGTTTTGGAGTTAAGAGACATTTTATAATCTTATTACCCATTAGGACTTGGGATTATGTAATTTTATCAAGGTTAAGAACTCTGCTAAAGAAGTAAAATCTAAATTTCCAATCGTATGTTGCTTAGGAACCCACCCAAAGCCAGTTTTAGCTTCTTTAGGCAGCTTAGTAACCATCCATTCAAGATATTTAATTTTCTCTGAAAAGGATTCAATAATTTCAACGTGGGCTTGGAAAGATTTGAATCTAACCTGAACTTTCACTTTATCTGGATTAGCACGTATGTTTCTTACCCAGTTTGCTTTTTCTGCACAGAAAGCAAGAAAAAACATTTCAGAAATTAATAATATAAGAACTTAAAGCAAAGCATCAAACAGGGTCATAGGGCGACCCACGCTTGTTCTTTTGCCCGAATACTGTACAATAAGGCCTTTGAAATTCAGTCGGCGTAGGCTATCGTAAATAGAACTTCTTGCTACACCTGTCACATCAACTAGCTCTGGTCGGGTGAGAGGCCCATAGGATATCAAAATTTCTAGGAGGTTTCGATCGAGTTCATGAATGAGCGCTGGTTTTATGTCAGAGGTTGGTGTCATCGGTTTTTTGGATATTTGTAATAAGAGAACTTTTAGAAGAAGTGAATCAGATCCAAATTCCAGAGCTATTAATTCTTCCAAAGATTTGTTTCGTATTAATCTAATGACCTCTGAGATAGAAGATGATTCAGGGAGTTCTAACAGACCACGTAGAAGATTTAACTCGACATGAAGCTGATTAAGTTGAATGAAATCAGAAGAAAAGAGAGTTAATGCATTCCTAATTTCCTCCAATCGTAAATAGAAATAGTAGTGTTGTTTCATTGGATAGAGGGATGGCAATTCTAATTCATCTTGCATACTTTTGAGAGAATTCCATGTTTCCTGTATTTGAAATTCTTTTATATCGCCTTTCATCTTGAGTAGTCTTTTAAGATCATCTAGCTCTGTTTTTTCGCGTTCTTTATCCATTTCTGATGATATAACGCCTGTGTAAGTCATGATTGTTTATCTACCCTATTTTTCCATGAAAACATATGTGAAATGACTCTTTTGAGTTCAATTATCTTTTAGATAACTAACTCTCATAAGGTACAAAGATCGTCAAGAATGACATTCTTGAGAAAATAAAGTCACTTTGCCATTTTTGAAGAATTATGACATAGGGATATTATTGTTAAAATTACCGAATAGAATTTGAGAATGAAGAAAAGTGTTCCATATTTCTTAAATGATCTTATCAAACAAGCATTAAAGTGAAGGAACCCACAATGAAAAAGAAAAGGATACTACTTCTAGCAGGTGTAATAGGTTTCGTTGTAATAATTGGCTTTATTGGAACCATTCTAATTTCTGTTAGTAGCATTACCTACAGTATAGGGGACGTTACCGTAGTTCCAACTATCGAAGCTACGCAAATGATACCCTATCCAGTTTATGACGGTTATTTAATCGTGTCGACTCCGATCTCTATCGCAAATAAAGGCTTCTATAGTATTCGAGATTTGACGATTAATATTTCTATTATAGCAGTGAATTGGATGATATCCTCCCATTTAAATGGTGAGCAGATAGGTCAAGGGGTGAATGATTTAGGTAGTATTACAGGACAACAAACATTAAATGATGTGATCACTATAAATGTTACAGATTATATCCCTCATTTAGCAATTGAAGACTGTACATTACGTATATTTGTCTCTATTTCACTGATTTATCAACCTTTAATATCAGTTCCCTTTTATTACAATCCTACACCTATAGAGATTCTTTACGACGCTCCTTTTAACCTCTAATATCAAACAAAGAAGAATTTCGTTTGGGGCAATCGTGGGATTAGAAATCCTTATCAACATTCGCATGAGTGTATCGATTTTACTTTAGAGGATATGTTCATCGGTTTGCTTCAACCAGAACATAATTTAATTTCCTGCTTTCCAGATATATCAGATGTAAACCTAAGTTCGCTTTTTTTTCTGCATTTTTTCCTTCACCAATAATGAGAAAAAATGAGGTGAAAGTGAATTCTACTTAAAAAATGAATTGTATTCAATATATCCAAGAAAATTAGAGTCCTTTTCAATTTTAACATACTCAAACGCTTTATGTTTAGGATCAAAATAGATCCGTAATCCGAAGGTATTATCTAGCTTCATTAATAATCGTAATTTCCATATTTATTACAATAGTAAGGATCCTTTAGTGAGTCTTGCTTAAGAACTACTCACATTCTAAATTCACGTTTCATACTTTTTCATGGTGAATAGAGTTGAAAATAGGAATCAGTTGCTATTTAGAAACGATTTTCAGACTTATACGGCAAATAACTCTAAATTTAATCTCTATTTCTATTGAGGAACACATAGTAGGGAAATCACGAAGTTCCAATTGCTATGTACAGGAGGATGGGATTCACAATTAAGCAGTTTTTTTCAGATTCTACTTCTGAATTATCCTTTTTTTCAGCGTTGGAAATAAATTCAAATGTTAATGACTCTGAGGTAAATAAAAATGATCACAATGGAGAATATTACTTATGAAACGATGTAGTACATTGAAACGATTATTTATAATAAACCTCTTTATATTAAACTTCTTTATATTTACAATCCCAATACAAGATCAAGATTTTATCGATTCAGATCATATATTTGCCCAATGTTTAAGGGGAATCGGTTTTAAATACAAACAAACAGACAAGCATGTAAATATTCCCAAATTGGGTGCAAACTCTTCTGAATTTGTGTCTAACCCTTTTACTCTGCAATATAGAAAATCAGCTTATTACATACCTGGATGGGCTGATACTCGGTGGTCATTTCGAAAAAATATTACTATTGATCATGTAAAGGTCAGTAGTGATCTGGTAAATTTCCCAGTAATGGTAAACATTTACGATTCCGATCTACATAATGATGCTCAAGCTAGTGGAAGCGATATTATGTTTACCGATGTAAATGGGTCAATTTTAGATTCCGAGATTGAAACATTCAATCGTGCATACAATTCATCACATGCCCATTTAGTAGCCTGGGTTGAATCAAATTTATCAAGTATTCAAGATACAATTATATCAATGTATTATGGAAATTCTAATGCAAATCCTCAAAGTAGTAATAGTGGAGTATGGGATGAGAACTATATTGGGGTATGGCATCT